>NZ_VRLS01000059.1:0-10817 GCF_008017825.1 Mesonia sp. K4-1 | reverse complement strand
CTAAGTATTTTATAATTATTTAGCTATGTGTTATGAAAAGAAAATTTATTATTCTTTTAAAATTATTATCAATCATTTTTTTGCTTTTGACTCCAATTCCTTTGACTCCAATTCCTTTTGGTAAAGGGATAACTGTACCCTTTGGGATGGTAAGTGTGTTTTATTTTGTAGATAGTGTTTCAAATTTGGTGCTAAATTTTACAGATATTACAATTGTTTTGGGTAATAGGGCTAGTGTTTATTTTTCAAAAAGAAATAGAAACAGTGTTCATTGGATATTTCTTGAGCTTCGTAAGCTTTCTTCCTATTATTATACTGAATGATAGGTTTAATATTGAAATAATATTTTGTTTATACCTATTAGCTTCAGTTAGTGTAATTTTACTTTCTATAATAAAAAAGGAATCACTCCGTAAAGAATGATTCCTTTTTTTCTTTAATAAAATACCCTTTAATTAAGTTCAGGATAAAATTCTATTATTTTTCTAAGACTATAAACAATCCCTCATCGGTTTTGTTTACGCTAGCAAGTTTGTGCTTTCTTAAGCCTTTAGTGGCTTTGTCCCATTTTTTATTACTTAGACCAGAAGCATTTTTTAAACTTTCCAATTCTTGTGGAGACTCCTTTTTAAGCAAATCTAGAATAGTTTTTTCTTCTTCGCTTAATTCTACTTTTTTACGTTCTGGACGCATTTGTGGGAAGAATAACACTTCTTGTATAGACGGATTGTTAGTTAAAAACATGATCAATCTATCCATTCCAATTCCTAAACCAGAAGTAGGAGGCATTCCGTACTCTAAAGCACGTAAGAAATCTTGATCTATAAACTCTGTAGCCTCATCGTCTCCTTTTTCAGCTAACTTTAATTGCTCTTCAAAACGCTCACGTTGATCGATAGGGTCGTTCAACTCAGAATAGGCATTGGCAATTTCTTTTCCGCAAACCATTAACTCAAAACGCTCTGTTAAATTTGGATTGTCTCTGTGCTCTTTACAAAGCGGACTCATCTCTTTTGGATAATCTGTAATAAAGGTAGGTTGTATGTAATTGCCTTCACATTTTTCTCCAAATATCTCATCTATCAACTTTCCTTTACCCATGGTCTCATCTACTTCTAATCCCATTTCTAAAGCCGCTGCTCGAAGTTCTTCTTCAGATTTTCCAGTAATATCAAAACCGGTAAACTCTTTAATAGAATCGGTCATGGTTACTCTTTTGTATGGAGCTTTGAAATTAATATTATGTTCTCCAAAAGTAGCTTCGGTAGTTCCGTTAACGGAAGTAGCACAATGCTCAAGTAGTTTTTCCGTAAAGTCCATCATCCAATTGTAGTCTTTGTAGGCTACATAGATTTCCATAGCGGTAAATTCTGGATTATGGGTTCTGTCCATTCCTTCATTTCTAAAGTTTTTAGAAAACTCATAAACTCCATCAAAACCACCAACAATCAATCTTTTTAAATACAACTCATTAGCAATTCTCAAATATAATGGAATATCTAAAGCGTTATGATGCGTTACAAAAGGCCTTGCTGCTGCTCCACCAGGAATAGATTGTAGGATAGGAGTCTCTACTTCAAAATAACCTTTGTCATTAAAGAAATTTCGCATTGCGGTAAACAATTTGGTGCGCTTTACAAAAATATCTTTCACTTTAGGGTTAACAGCCAAATCTGCATAACGTTGACGGTAACGCATTTCTGGATCGTTAAACTTATCAAATTCCTTTCCTTCTTTATCTACTTTAGGTAAAGGTAAAGGCTTTAAAGCTTTGCTAAGTAAAACGAACTTCTTAACCATTACAGTTTTTTCACCCACTTGCGTATTAAAAAGCTCTCCTTCAATTCCTATAAAATCACCAATATCGAGTAATTTCTTGTAAACGTCGTTATATTGGGTTTTATCATCGCCAGTGCAAATCTCATCACGATTAAAATATACCTGAATGCGTCCTTGAGAATCTTGTAATTCTGCAAAAGAAGCTTTTCCTTGTATTCTTCTAGACATTAATCTCCCTGCAATAATCACCTTTTTGCCTTCCTCAAACTCCTGTTTTATCTTTACGGAAGTATGGTTGACCGGATACAAATCTGCCGGATATGGGTTGATGCCTAATTTTCTTAGAGAAGCTAGTTTTTCTCTACGTACAAGTTCTTGTTCAGATAATTGCATAGTTTCTATTTAAATGAAGCCGCAAAGATAATTACAAACTTTTTAGCAATCAAAAAAAGCAAAAGAAGCTTTTAGAGAAAAGTAGGATATTCTTAAAAAGGATTGTTCTATTTAAACTAACCTTAAAACCTTTATGATGAAAAAACTACTACTATTATTATTTATAGGTATTCAAATTCAAGTTTTTGCTCAAACTGCAAATCCAGCAACATTAGCAGTTTGCAGTGGTAGTATCACTGGATCTGCTACTTTTGATTTGACTATGGCAGATGCAGATGTGCTAGGTGCTCAATCGCCAAATCTATTTATTGTTACTTATCATTTTTCACAAGCAGACGCTGCAAATGGAGTAAATGCGATTTCTTCACCTTATACAGGGTTAAATGGAGACGTGTTATTTTCTCGCGTAGAAGAGATTTCAACCACTAATAGCGCAATTTCTACATTAAATCTAATCATTAATCATGCTCCTATAGCCAACCCAACTCCCGATTTAATTTATTGTGATCTTGGAGGAGGCTTTGCCATATTTGACTTAACTCTTAATTCATCAGTAGTGCTAGGTGCTCAAAACCCTAGTATGTTCGATGTATCTTTTTTTCTCAGTCAAGCTGATGCAGATGCAGGAGTTAATGAAATAGCAAACCCTTCAGCGTTTACAAATACACACCAGCCACAAACCATTTACGTTACAGTTACGAATGCCACTTCAGGTTGTGTTTCTATAACCACTTTTGATTTAATAGTTATAGCTTGTACCATTGATGTAGATAACGATTTGGTAGGAACAGCAGTGGAAGATTTAGACGGTAACGGAAATTTAAATGATGATGATACCGATGGCGACGGACTAAGAAATTTTGAAGATAATGATGACGATGATGATGGATTGTTAACTGCCGATGAAGATTATAATAATAACGGAGACCCTACCGATGATGATACCGACAATAGCGGAACACCAGACTATTTAGAATCTAATGTAACTTTAGCTATTAATATTATAGATAATGAAGAATTAGATGTGTATCCAAATCCGGCTAACGGAAAAATTTATGTGAGCGTAAATAGTTATTATTCGATTAATAAAATAGAAGTGTATAATATAATAGGACAGAAAGTACAATCTTCTTCTTTTTATAAAGCTCAAAATATTTATACTTTAGATATTTCTAATTTAATCAAAGGGACATACTTCTTGCAAATACAAGGCGAAAGTCAAACAACACTACAAAAGATCATAATTTATTAAGTCTGTATTTACTTGAAGTTTTTAAAAGGTACGATGAATAATCGTACCTTTGCTTTTTAAATTAAGTAAGACTTGCTTCATGAAAAATAACTTGGTTCAGCTTCAAGAATTAGGGTTAAGAGATTACAAAGAAACTTGGGAATATCAACAAGAAATTTTTCAAGAGATCTTAAATACAAAGGTTAGAAACCGAAGAGAAGACGCTCAAGAACATACCAAAAATACATTGCTTATTGTAGAACACCCTCATGTCTATACTTTAGGTAAGAGCGGAGATTTGAGTAATTTATTACTAAGCCAAGAACAATTAGCGCATAAAAATGCAACCTTTTATAAAATTAATAGAGGAGGAGACATCACCTATCATGGCCCTGGACAAATTGTAGGTTACCCTATTTTAGATTTAGAAAATTTCTTTACCGACATTCATAAATATTTACGCCTTCTTGAAGAAATGGTAATTTTAACCTTAGCGGAATACGGCTTAAAAGCAGAAAGAAGCAAAGGAGAAACAGGAGTTTGGTTAGATGTAGGAACACCATTTGCACGCAAAATTTGTGCTATGGGAGTTCGTGCAAGCAGGTGGGTAACCATGCATGGTTTTGCACTCAATGTAAATACTAATTTAGGCTACTTTGATCATATTATTCCTTGTGGTATAAAAGGAAAAGCAGTCACCTCTTTAAATGTTGAGTTAGGGAAAAATGAAGTTTCAATGCTTGAAGTAAAAGAAAAACTTCTTAAACATTTTAGCGCTTTATTTGAAGCAGAGTTACAAACTAACTAGAGAAAGGTTTGTAATATTGATAGGATACAGTTTTTATTTCGACTTCTTATAAGTAAAACTTAGACTAGAAAATATGAAACCTGGAAAAGTAACTTTCAAAAATCATCAAAATCAGCAATTAGTAGGTAAAATAACACTTCCTTTAGATCAAGATCCTCATAATTTTGTGATTTTTGCGCATTGCTTTACCTGTACTAAAAATTTGCTTGCCATAAAAAATGTAAGCAATGCTTTAACCAGTCAAGGGTTTGGTGTTCTTAGTTTTGATTTTACAGGTTTAGGCGAAAGTGATGGAGAGTTTGCAGAAACCAATTTTTCTGGTAATGTTCAAGATTTAATAGCTGCAGCAGATTTTCTAAAAGAAAACTACAAAGCACCAACACTATTAGTTGGCCATTCTTTAGGCGGGGCAGCAGTATATTTTGCAGCAAACGAAATAGAAAGCATAACGGCTATAGCAACCATTGGAGCGCCAAGTGAGCCAGTTCATGTTAAAAAATTACTGCAAGACAGCGTAGAGGAAATTTCACAAAATGGGGTGGCGAATGTTTTACTTAGCGGAAGACCATTTACCATTAAGAAACAGTTTCTAGATGATCTAGAAAATCAATCTTTATTAGATCTTGTAGCGAAGCAGAAAAAGGCAATTCTTGTATTGCATTCACCACAAGATGCTACAGTTTCCATCAATAATGCAGAAGAAATCTACAAAGCCGCATTTCACCCTAAAAGTTTTGTTTCGTTAGATGGAGCAGATCATTTACTGTCCAATAAAAAAGATTCTTTATATGTAGGAAAAGTAATTGCAGGTTGGGCCTCTCGCTATGTTGAGATTCCGCAGCAAGCAAAATTATCTACTAAAGATGAGGTAGTCTCTAGCTTGTCTAAAGAGGATAATTTTCTTACACAAATGAAAGTAGGTAGTCACTATATGGTAGCCGATGAACCCATAGATATAGGAGGTAATGATTATGGCCCTAATCCTTATGAGCTGGTTGCGGCAGGACTTGCCGCTTGTACATCTATGACACTTCAGCTTTATGCTAAAAGAAAAGAATGGGATTTACAAAAAGTAGAAGTTCATATCTCTCATACCAAAGAAGAAGAAGTAGAAGAGGAAGTTTTAAAAGATGTGTTTACTCGACACATAGTGATGAATGGCGAGCTTGACGAAAAGCAACGAAAAAGACTTATCGCTATTGCTAATAAATGTCCTGTTCATAAAACTTTGCATCAAGGGTCAAAAGTGGTAACTGTTGAAAGAGAATCACTTTAGTTGAGCGAATAAAGGAGAACACTATCATCTTCTCCTTTTACGATGAATTCTAAACTTCCTTTAGCATCAATATTTTCTATTTCAATTTCTGAATTTCCATATACTGGAAAACCAGGAAGCAATTCAGCTTGACTGTCAAAAACATATACTTTACTCGCTTGAGTATCGGTTATGGCAACATAAATTTTATTATGAATGTAGAATATTTTTGGAGCTGTATAAAGGCCAAAATCTAAATTCACTTTTTTTCCTTTAATAACAAGTTCATTTTCAGAAAGACTTACTAAAGAGTTTGTGGTAGCATCTATTCGGTGAGTTTCAGTAAAAGATTTATTTTTTTTGCTGGTTTTCCCGCTTTCGCTGATTTGAATTAAGTTTCCGTCAAGGTCGGTAGAAGTAAATTTATTTTGATACAAATACCATTCATTGCTCGAAAAATCTATCTTCTCTTTTACTTTTACTCGTGCATCACCTACACGATCTAAAATATGTAGCGTTTCATTTTCTTCAGGAACAACGATATAATCTTTAGAACCTATTCTTATGTGTTTTGGAGTTTGTGTAACGGTTGAGGTTGTTTTAGAAAACTTAAAACCTTTTACTTGTTTCCCTTCCTTATTCCACATACTTATTTTGTTGTCTTGTACAATTACAAATCTATATTTACTATTGTTAGAGTAGTCAAAAACAGCCAACGCTTGTGTGATGGGCGATTTAAAATCGATAGGAAATGGTTTTACACTGTTTCCATTTCTGTCGATAATGTAAAATTTATGCGGAGTGGTAAAGGCAAGCTGAATTCTACCATTATTGTAGATATCTATTTCTTGAGGGGTTCCAATAATATTTCCGTCAAGTTCTTTTTTCCAACTTAATTGTCCTTGACTATTATATGCTTTAATGAAATTATCTTGCGTTTGTACTATAATTTGTTTTTGCTTATTTCGCCAATTGGTAAATAGAAAAGGAGTTCCTTGAATATTCTTTTCTGTTTTAATGCTAGAAATTTGCTTACTACCAACGGTGGTTTCTTGTGCATCTGCCTTTTGAGTGATCGCATGAATGTGAGCAAAGTTTTTATCATATATAAATTGAACAGCAAAGCTTTCATAATCATTAACCTTCAGGTTTTTTACTGCCTCTTGCATATTTTCCTTTACGGAAGTATTTAATGCTTTGTAAAACTGCTCATTAAATCCAACTATTAATAAACTTGATTCATCACTTAGCTTACTTAACGTGCTCTGAAAAGATTTTTGTGAGCTCCAAGTGGTTCGGTTTTGATAATTGGAGATCATATTTTCTAGTGCACTAGAGGTTTCCGCGAAAGCGAAATAATGATCTAATACTGTGTAGTACTTTAATTGCTGAATACGAATTAACGGACTAAAGGTTTGTGAAAAACTTTTAGGCTGGTCATACGTATAAATCGGTATACCTCTAAACTCTTCAAACACTTGTTGATTGGCTATAAGGGCATTTTCGGTAATGGTGGCATCTATCGAATTAAGAACTACAACAGGTTTTTCTTGCTGATAAATAATACCAATTTCTTGAGCCGATTGAAAAAGTGCAGCTTGAGGGTTTTCTGTGATTACTTTTTGGTGATACTCTTTTAAATTTTCCTCTAGTTTTTCAAAACTATCATAGGTAAAACTCATGTATCCCATAGCATTTAAAGGAACTACTTCGGCTATAGTACTTTTTAACGGGTCTATATTTTTAAATAGAGAAAGTATTCTTTTTTCAGAAGGGTTAGATTGTGTAACTCCGTGTAATTCTATAGCATTGGTACTTACATCAATATCTACTACGCTCCAATCTGTAAAATTTTGAAAGTTACCAGTAGACTTAACGCTAAAATCTTGAGAGATATCTACCACTCCTGCAGAATTAAAGAATAGAGAAGCATGAGAATCATTTGCGACCCCATATATTTTTTTTAATGTAGGATCTATAGGAATGGGCTCATTATATATTCTTATGATATTTTCTAAAACCAATTTTGAGGTGCTAACTACGTGCAAAAAAGCTAGGTTAGCAACATAAGCTTCTACATTTTCTAAGGTATAATGTTTTACAGTAATCTCGTCATACGTATAACTCTCTACTTTTTTATTAGCAATTTTAGAGAGGTCTTTAATTTTTGGGGTTTCTTTACTAATTAAAGTTAGTGCTACCTCTTTTCTGCCAATTTTACTAAAGCAAAGTAAACTTTTATCATTTACACTAATGTATTCTAAGTTGGTAAACTCATTGCTAAAGAATGAAAATAAAGGGAATTCTTTGTTTTTTGATAGGTAAGAATTATCCTGAAGTTCTTTACTAAACTCTTCTAAATTATCTGTACTTAAAATAGCAGCTGTATTTGGAGGTACAAAATTAAGAAGATCTGAAGGTTTTTTTTCTTCTTCTTCGCAAGACCAAAAGGAGATACATATAAAAAGTAGAAGTAGTTTTTTCATAAAGACGATTGTAGGATAAATGTATATATTTTTAATAATCTAGTCTGTTAAACAAATATAAAAATATGTGATTTATGGGTTTGGGATTTCTAAAGAAAGCTGTGTAGGAAATAATTTAAAGCTTTTGCGATGATACTTTGTAATACCGTATTTTTCTATCGCTTCCCGATGTTCTTTAGTAGGATACCCTTTATTTTTTTTCCAATTGTACATAGGGTATTCCTCATGAATTTCCTCCATAAAAGCATCTCTAGCTGTTTTTGCTAAGATAGATGCTGCGGCTATATTTAGATATTTGCCGTCCCCTTTAATAACACAAGCATGATCGATATCTAGATATGGGTGAAATTTATTTCCGTCAACGGAAATAAACTCAGGTTTTACTGAAAGAGAATCAATAGATAAATGCATAGCTTTAATTGAAGCATTTAAAATGTTGATTTTATCAATCTCTTTCATCATCACATGAGCTACTCCATAACTAACGGCTTTCTCTTTAATGAGTATTTTTAAAAGATTTCTGTTTTTTAGCGACAGTTTTTTGCTATCGTTTAAAATTAAACTAGAAAAATCTTTTTTTAAAATTACAGCAGCAGCAGTCACAGGACCTGCCAAGCAACCTCTACCAGCTTCGTCTGTGCCGCATTCAACTTTATCATCTGTAAACTGAAGGTCTAACATAACGGCAAAGTTATCATATTTAAAAGACAGTATATAGCTATCTTTTTAAGATAAATTAAATTGATTAAAAAAATTATACTTTTGTGGTCTTAAAGTGCTCCATGAAAAAGACTCTATTTTTAATACTATTAGTACTACCTATAATCACCTTGGCCCAAGACTTAAGGTTAAATAATGATGGGAGTACAAGTTCTAATCAACTTGGCGATAATAAAACTGTTGTCGATAACCGAGAGAAACCTCCTATTACAGATTATAAAATCATTTCAGTAAAAAATGATACCACTTTTGTAGATACTACGCTTACTATATATAAAGACTACAAGTTTAATTACTTAAGAAAAGATAATTTCGAACTTTTACCGTATTCCAACGTAGGGCAATCTTATACCAAGTTAGCTTATCAATTAGATAATGATAATTTGGTTCCAGGTATTGGTGCAGCTGCAAAGCAATATCCTTATTTAGAGGTAGACGATATATTCTATTATAATGTACCAACACCTTTAACTGAATTATTTTTTAAAACCACTTTTGAACAAGGACAAAATCTCGATGCTTTTTTCACCTCCAATATTAGTCCGCAAGTTAATTTCTTTATTGCTTATAAAGGATTAAGGTCTTTAGGGAAATACCAAAACAATTTAACAAGTCAAGGTAGTTTTCGCTTTGGCGGAAGTTACCATTCAAAGAATAAACGCTATCAATTAAAAACACATTTTGTATCTCAAGACTTATCTACCGAAGAAAATGGAGGCTTAACCACATTAGCCAATCTTCAATACCAATCTGGAGCAGATGATTTTAGTGAGCGAAACTTATTAGAAGTTAATTTTCAAGATGCTGAATCCATCTTGTTAGCTAAACGTTTTTTCTTAAAACACGATTATGCAATAGTAGCTCCAAAAGATTCTTTGTCTACTAACTCTGTAAAATTAGAGCATACACTAAATTTTACAGATAAAGAATATCATTTCAATCAAAGTGTCGCGTTTGCAGGCTTTGGTGAAGCCTTTGAAACATCAGGTTTAAGAGATGAAGCAGAATATCAAAACGTATCTAATACCCTTAAAGGTATATATGAAAATAAAATTTTAGGAAAGCTAAGTGTTAGGGCCAAGCATTATAACCTTAATTACGGTTACCAATCAAAACTCATTTTAGATAACAGCATTATTCCTAATCGTATTCAAGAAGATATAATTTCAGCTGGGGCAGAATATCAAAATAGAATTCAAGGATTTGACGTATATGGTAATATAGAGGCAAATGTTAACGGAGAGTACACAGGATCTAATTTATACGGTGAAGCAGGTTATAGTTTAGATAAAGAAAACAGACTGTCGGCAAACATTCAAACAACAAGTAGAACACCAGATTTTAATTACCTCTTATTTCAAAGTGATTACGTAAATTATAATTGGAGCAATGATTTTGAGAATATCGAAGAACAAAAAATCAAAATAGCTTTAAAGTCCGAGAAGCTGCTTAACGCAGAAGTCTTATTTGCTCAGATTAATAATCATACTTATTTTGGGTTTACAGATAACCCAGACCAAGAAAGTAGTGCAGATACGTTGGTTAAACCGTTTCAATACAATCAAAAAATTGATTATTTAAAATTAAAAGTAAATAAGGTATTTGCCTACAATCGCTTTAAGCTAGATAATACCTTGATGTATCAACACGTAAGTAGTGGGGAAGAAGTGTTTCGAGTTCCAGATTTTCTTACAAGAAACTCTCTTTATTATGAAGATTACCTATTTAAGAAGGCTCTCTTTCTACAAACTGGTTTTACTTTTAACTATTTCACTAAATTTAACCCTAATGCTTACGATCCTATTTTGGGGGATTATGTAGTGCAAAACTCATTCCAATTAGATAATCAATATAGTGTAGACTATTTCTTTAATGCGAAAGTAAAGCAGACTAGAATATTCTTTAAGTTAGAAAATATGACTAGAATTTTCACAGGAAATAGTGATTATGCAGCGCCATCATACCCTTATAGAGATTTTGTTGTTCGTTTTGGTTTAGTGTGGAATTTCTTTTTGTAGGTCTATTTTCCAACTTTATAGATGGTTTTAAGAATGCATATTAATGTTTGTAAATAAATTTTCACTTACACACTTTTCATTTTCAATGTATTAAGAGGATATTAAATAAAAGTTGCGATTTTGTTTG
>NZ_VRLS01000069.1:0-10929 GCF_008017825.1 Mesonia sp. K4-1 | reverse complement strand
TAGAACTGCCTACTCTAAGAAAAAGGGTAACCTGTTTTTGGGATATGACTGCGCTATAAGTATTGATTCAAGAAAACGAATCGCAGACAAACTCGAAGAACTCAACGTAGACAAGCTTACTTTTAAAAGCATTGTAGGTGTCGCTCAATACCTCAATCCAATGATTAGGGGATGGGTGCATTACTATGGTAAATTTAAGAAGAACTGAGGTAAAAACCAACTCTTTTCTACATTAAATTTGAGACATACATTACCTGTGTCAAAATCTTTATAAACAGATTTTAACTCTACATTTATTCCTCTTTTTTGATCTACCCTTTTGCTAGAACAGATACATAGTTTTCATCGTAGGGCAACCCTGATTTAGCTATGGCAAAGGCTTGTTTTAAAAGCTTGTTGGCTACCGCTATCAAAGCCAGTTTCTTACTTTTGCCCTTCGCTACGATTCGCTCATAGATTTCCCTGCAACCCTTATTGTATTTACAAGCATTGAACGCACATAAAAACAACAGGTTTCTAAGCTTTTTGTTGCCAACTTTACTAATCCTGCTTCGGCACCTAACACTACTGCCCGACTCACGTATCGTCGGGGTGATCCCTACGTAACTACACAGCTGGGAAGCCTTCTCAAACTTGGTAAACCCATCTGTGGTGACAACTAAAAACAAAGCCGTCTTGATCCCGATACCTGGTATACTCGTTAGCAAGGTTAGTTGCTGCTGCTGATCTTGTTTTACAAGTTCCAGTAAACGGTCTTCAATACCCTTGATCTCTTTGTCTAAGTGTTTGAGATCTCGCTTTAAAGACCTGTAAACATACTTAGATGGAATGCCTAGCACTTCTTCTCCGTGAAGTTTGTTTTTAGTGGCCGTACGCTTCTTTAAATAATTATCCATAAGCCTAAAAAGCTGCAAGCATTCTGCCTGTACATTGCTAAGGGCATTATATAGCGGAACTTCATTGGACAAAGCATAATGACAAATAGCCTTGGCATCACTCTTGTCTGTCTTTACTTTTGATAGCTTCATCTGAATAAAACGCTTGACAGACAAGGGGTTTACTACCGATACAGCAATACCGTTTTTGTAAAGAAACTGTGCAAGTCGATAATGATAATAACCTGTGGCTTCCATAACTACCAAAACATCTGATCCCAATGACTTGACAAACAACTTAAAGCCAGACGAATCATTGCTAAATTGAGAATGACCACAGCCATTACCATAGACATCAAAAACATCTTTACTGATATCAACTCCAAAAGTTTCCTTATATTTATCCATAAGAACTGATTTTATGAAAGAGCATACTACCAGGATCACAACAATACTTCGACAAGCTCAGTACAGGCTTTGAAAACGAGGTTTAGCCTCACAGAACTGAACGTGATTGAAGTAGTTAAAGAGAGGGGATTATCAATGTTGTCGAAGTCTAACGCTTCACCGTATATCATAACCTTAATCCTCTCTTTGTTCTTTCTGATTTATAACTTAAATTTAATAAGAATCAAACTTAAGATGTATAACCGCAATAGCTGGAATTAGTTCTAAACTTGAAGTTGATGAAGAAAACAATAATCAATCTAAAACTGAAAATTAATCTATAAAACAGCTACTGCGGTTATACGAGACCGTTGGCAGTAATTTAAAAGCAGAAAATTAAATTGAAAAAATTCAGAATATTTGATCAAAAATTTACTTGGACTAGAACTTTGATTTTGAATATTCTTTTTTGGTCAAATTTATTAACTATTATTTTTCTTGTTTATATTGTAAATCACAAAAACTCTGATTTAATTACAGCTTTGGTTATTTTCCAATTACCTATATTTTTAATAGGTTTTATCTTGAAAATTCTTGGCATAAATAAATACAAAAAGATTAAAGGGGAATTAACTGATAGTTTAAAATTCTCAGAAGAATATATTTATAAAGGAAAAGAAAAAATTCCTATAAGTAAAATTGATAAACTAAAAATATCTGCTGTCGATTATTTTGGCAGAGAAGATTTCAGTGTTCGTGAATGGAATTTTGAAAATGGATTATCTAATGGTGTGTATAATTTTTTGGAAATAACTTATAAAAACAAAAGCTCTGATAAAATTAAATTTCAAATGACACGTAAATGTGAGTTCATAGATATAAAAAATATTATTGAATATTATTATTCATTGAACAAAATTGATTATCTAAACTGTGTAGATTTATTGTGTCTGACAGAAAAAAATGAGTGGAATAAACTAAAAAATAAAACTACAGCCAACAAAGAACTGAGGTAAAAACCAACTCTTTTTTACATTAAATTTGAGACATACATTACCTGTGTCAAAATCTTTGCAAACAGATTTTAACTGTACACCTATACCTCCTTCTTGATCTATCCTTTTGCTAGAACAGATACATAGTTTTCATCGTAGGGCAATCCAGATTTAGCTATGGCGAAGGCTTGTTTTAAAAGCTTGTTAGCTACCGCTATCAAGGCCAGTTTTTTGCTTTTACCCTTCGCTACGATTCGTTCATAGATTTCCTTGCAAGCCTTATTGTGTTTGCAAACATTAAAACGGCACATAAGTAAAAACCCAACTGATAGTGATAATAGCCTGTGGTTTCCATCAAACATTAACTAATTATAGCTAGATTGTTGAAACATCCTAAAGCCGGATGTACTGTTTAAAAATTGAAAATAATTGGCGCCTGAAGTACTGAAAAAGCCATTAAGCGTTGTTTTTAAAGGTTTTTGTATTTTAAGGACCACTATAGTGATCTACTGGTCATTATTTAAATACAAATATTATTAATTGGTTTTTTTTGTAAAAACTAGATAGAGGACTATAGTATAAAAAAATACAATCCATTCTCCAGTTGCAGGCGGAGAACTAATTTTTAATTTCTAGAAGTCCATTTATATATTTTAAACGCTTCTTTCCTTTCCCAGAGTAATTGTCTAATCATCAGAATTTATAGTTATAAAGCCTATTGTTCTTAAAATATTGTTAATTATGTATAAATATATATGTATTTAGGTTAAAATTACGTAAAAATATCAATTTCACCCTGTTTTTAATGCACTTAAACCTAACTACTCATCTAAATTCTGTTGATTATGAAAAAATCACTTTTTATCATTTGTTTAATTCTTATGAATTGGGCAAATGCGCAAAAAATTCAGAAATCTTCTGTTGAAAAAACCGAACAAGAGATTTCTAATTATATTTCTGAAAAAATCAAGGACTACCAACTTTCAGAAAATATTCTTCAGGAAATTAGGTGCAATATTCAACAAGAAAATGATGTTACAGGAAAAAAGCAATTAAAAGAGAATGTTCAAAAAGCTGCAGAATATTATAAAAAACACTTACTCCGTGTTGAGTTTTTTGAAGAATATCCTGAAAAACGGGAATCGTATACAATTAATCACGAACCACAGCCTTTACAATTATGTGCTAATGGGGGTTTTGAAGGGGGCTTAAGTGGTTATAGTTTTACTCAATCGGTTCAAGCCTCTGGTTGGGCTACAAGTAGCGTAAATGTAGATACTAATCATCCAAGCTTTACTCCAATCAATCCTAGCCCACTTAATAGTTTAAATGGATATGTTGCTCTGGTATCACCTGGAAACGACCCAGACGTAAGTGTTCCACGTGTTCTTAATGGAAATAGAGCGTTAAGATTGAATAACAATCTAGTTACTAATGGTTTAATACACATAACCACAATGTCTAGAAACTTTACAGTAAATGAGAATTTCTTTAATTTCAATTATTCTTTAATACTCGAAAACCCTAACAATCATAATCCACAAACACAGCCTTTTTTTGTAATCAGGATCTATGATGAGAACGATAATATTCTGCGACAAGTAAATGCAGTATCAAATCCAAGTGACTGTATTTTTAACCAATTTAATCCTATAAACGATGCTACTCGTTTATATACGGGATGGGTATGCGATCGTATAAATGTTTCTGATCTTATGGGTCAAAATGTACGAGTTGAATTTATTATTGCTGATTGTAATTTGGGGGGGCATTGGGGAAAGGTTTATATAGACGAACTCTGTGGTACAAACTGTGCAACCCCTTTAAACGGAACTATAAATCTGAATCCAATTCCTACAATCGAATGTCCTACAGAGAATGTTACTATTTGTGGAACATACAATCTTCCAGATCAATCTATTTATGATAATGTTAATCTTACCATAACGCAAAACGGAGGTTTTGTGGGTAATATACCCCTTCCTACTACTCATTATCCTAATTCTTCTGGAGGTTCTTTTTGTTTTGATGTTCCACTTTCCTTATTCGGTTCTAATCCAAACGGAAGTTTTGAATTTGAAGTAGAAGGAAACTTCACTAGAATTTGTGGTGGAGTAGGAGGTAATTACTCGTTAGATCCCATTTATGATTATTCTGCAAATGATACAGGTCCCGATGTCAGTTTTATTAATTGTATCAAGGCTAATAATGATTTTAGGTTATTTGATTCCTGCGCCTCTTATTCTTTTTCTGTATTAGATAATGATACTGTTTATGGAAGCCCTGCGACTCTTCAGAATACAACGATTAGTTTTTTATCTTTCATTCTACCTCAAGGAATTACCTTCAACACCAGTACAGGATTGGTAAGTGTAGCTTCTTCCGTTGCTCCAGGAACCTATTCTTTTAATTATAAGATTTGTAATACTAATAATTCTGCACATTGTGATACAGGCACAGTAACAATTTTGGTGTTAGCTCCACAACTTATTGCCAATAATGATGATTTCACTTCTTCACCTGTTAATGCATGTGAAGGAGGCACGCTAACTGGAGTTAAACAGAATGATACGTATTGTGGAAATCCTATTGTTCTTTATTTAAAACACACTTACTCTTTTTCCATAATTAATGACGGAGGCTTATCAGGTGTAAGTATGAATTCATGGAACGGAGACATATCGGTTCCGCCTATTACCCCAGGAACTTATATTATAACCTATGAAGTATGTCGTAATTTTACTAACTATTGTGATACTGCTCAAGCAACTATTGTTGTTAATCACGGAGTTACTCCAGAATTTAGTTTTCTAACTGAAATATGTAAAGGTAACGAAGCCCCAATCTTGCCATCGTTATCTGATAATGAAATTAGTGGAACTTGGAGTCCTGCGGTAATTGATAATCAAAATTCGGGAACTTATACTTTTACCCCTGATGAAGATTGTGCTGAAATTATAGCTGTAACAGTTACTGTTATAGAGGAATGTGGTCTGTTTTTAGAATGGGGAGGAGAAGTAGGCTGTCAAGAAGGTAATCTTGAGCCAATTAACTTTGACTATGAAGACATCGAAGATGCCCCCTGTCTACGTGTTTGTGGAAACAGCACTACAGTCTATACAATTACAGGCAATACAGGTAACATAACTTCTATAGATTGGATTGTTTCTGGTGGTACAATTGATTCTATTTCGTATGACGGTACTACCGCTGAAATAAACTGGGATGCCAATCCTTCAGGTTTTATAGAAGTCAAAATAATTTTACAAGATGGTTCAGAGATAACAATGGAACGATGTATTGAAAAATTACAGCCTCCAACTGCTTATTTTGAGGTCATACCTTTTTCTGGAGATAAAGAAGAAATAACCGTGTGTGCTGAGACAGGAATTGTTTTTAACAATTTAAGTACGACTAATAATGGTCATGGAGACCTTTATTACAATTGGGATTTCGGTAACGGAGATACATCAAATGAATTTGAGCCCAGTTACACTTATCAACACCAGGGAACCTATGAAGTTACCTTACAAGTGTTTAATGGGTGTAGTTGTGTAGATGAATATAGCTTAGAAGTTAAGGTAACAGAACCTTTTCCTCCTATTTCTTGTCCGGGAGTGGTGTGTGAAGGAGCCTTTGCTACGTATTCACTTCCTGACGGTTGCCCTTTAGATTGGCAAATAATAGGTGGAGATGTAGTTTGGCAAAATGAAAATTCAATATCCGTACATTGGAATCAAGTAGATGAAGATGGAATGGGATATGTTAGCGTATCTTCTAAAGAATGTGGCAATTGTACCACTTCTGCTAAAGTACCAGTAGTGCAAAGTCAAGGAACTATAAAAGGTCCTGAAACAATTTGCGCCGGAGATCAAGGGCAATATTCCTTACCCCAATGGCCTACGACAGATTTTACATGGAGCTTAAAAAACAATACAATCGGAGCTTCATTAAGATCAACAAATCAACGTAATGAAATTATTGTCCAAACTAATATTTCGGGAACAGTAACCTTGGTTTGTAATTATGAAAATACACTGTTAGGTTGTGGAGGTAAGGCAGAGTTTGATGTAGAGGTAAAACCTTTCTTGTCTCTAGGTGATATACCAATTATTTGTCCAAATGATACTGCACCGATAGAGTTTTTAGATGAAACCGGGAACACAGTTTACAATATAGACTGGCTTATATCTGGTCCTCATGGGTTTTCACAAAGCGGAAATAATTCGCCTGCATCTGTTACGTTTCCTTATAGCGGAACATATGTAGTTGATGTATTATCAGAGATGTATTGTGCTAGTCATATGAAAATAGAAGTAGATGGTCCTTCTGAGACCCCAGATGCCATTAACGGTCCTACTACAGTATGTCCTGGTGTGCCGGAAACATATTCGGTAGTTGTTCCTCAAGGAAGCACCGCTCATTGGAGTGTCACCAACGGAGAAATTTTGGGTTCGCCTACCGGTTCTGAAATCGATGTAAATTTCAACCCAAATGCTACTTTAGAGGTTGAAGTTTGGTTTGAAGATGAGTCCGAGTGTTCTTCCGATACCCTTACATTATCTATACAAACGGAAACTGTTGACCTATCCTTTACTACAGGAGCCACACAAGTATGTGGAAGTAGTTATGAAATCTATGAGGTAACCGATACAACGGCTGAAACTTATAATTGGGAAATCATACCTTCATCCGCAGGAAGTATTGAAAGCGGTCAAAACACCAATCAAATTTACGTTTTATGGAATCAAGCAGCTTTAAACAATGTGGAAGTAAAAGTGAATGCTCGGAAATGTCAGGTGTTTTTTGATAATTCTCAAACTGTTGACATTATTCAATCTCCTCAAATAAGTATTAATGGTGATACAGATGCCTGCACAAACCAGCCGGCAGATTTTAATGTGTTACTACCTTCAGGGGCAAGTTTTACAGATATCACTTGGGATTTTGGAGATGGCACTACTGAAGGTCCCATTACTAATGCAACCCATGTATCACACACTTATAAAGCACCTCTTTCAGCTAGCACAACTTACATCGTAACTGCTACAGTTACTGGAGTAAATGGCTGTACGATGGCTTCTACAGCTTCTTATACCATTACGGTATCACCGTCCCCCGTAATTACAATTACACCCAAAACGGTAAGTGCCTGTGAAGATGATCTATATACCACCATGGTTATAAATCAACAAGGAGGATTTGCAGCTACCGATGTTATTCAATGGTATAAAAATGGCGCAATTGTGCCAGGAGCTACTAGTCCCACTTTAGATGTAGTTAATAATCCAGGTAACTATCACGCTGAAGTTACCAATACTTACGGATGTACTTCTAGTACGCGAAATTTAGAAGCTGAAGATTGCGGACAGGGCGGAACGCCTATATGTAGAGGATTTGATTTTGATAATTTTGATTATAATACAACTAGTTCTTCTTGTGGAGAAATAACCATAGATATAACCAATATAGGAGGTAGTTATGTTAATGCATATTTCTCTGATTTTCCTCAAGGGGCTACGGTCGTTAGTATAAATAATCCAACTCAGTTGGTTTTAGGAGATTTAACACCAGGAATTTGGAGAGCAAGCTTAGCCATTACTTATATTAACACAAGTGGAAATCAGGAAACATGTGGAAAATGGTTAGACTTTGTCATCCCCTATGCAGCTGGGTTAAAATACAACATTTCTTGTGCTGGCAACGGTCAGTATGATGTTAATCTATTGGATTACTCAGAATATCATCCAGATGAGCCGCCTACCCAATTTGAATTTACCACAGACGGCGGTGCTTCTTGGCAAAATGGAATAACGGTTAATGGAGTTGCACAACTTAATACGCAATTAGCTCCCGGCACTTATCAAGTGGGTATTCGAGTTTCAAACAGTAATCCTGCTTGTGAAGCTTACGAAACAATCACTTTACCTGATATGCCCGATGCTAGCTTTAACTTTGTTGCAGGTTGTGAAAATGAAGCAGTCCAGTTTGACGCCCTAGCTAATGATCCTGATTTAACCTATGAATGGGAGTTTTCAGCGGATGTAGCTACTAATCTCCAACAAGATCCTGTAAAATCTTTAAATTCAGGAGATGTTAATCAAGTTACTTTAAACGTAACCAATAAATATGGGTGTAGTTCGTCTAGCTCGCAATTAGTGAATGTAACCGAAGTCAATATGGATGGTAAGTTTGAAAAAAGTCCTGAAACTGCCTGTGAAGGTGAAACAATAACACTAAGTTTTGATAACAATTCACTGGCTGTACCTGATTCATTTGAATGGTATAAAAATGAAGTTACACCGAGTCCTTACGCTATAACATCATCCCCAACGCTCAATGTAACCGAAAATGGACAGTATTTTGCTTTCATAACCGATGATAATGGTTGCAAAACATATGATATTCCACCTATAAGTGTTAGCTTTATTAAATCACCTACTCCACCAGTTATTTCTGGAGAAGCAGTGGTATGTGAAGGAAATTCGATAGAGCTTCGCGTACCGGACAGCGATAACTTAGAATATACCTGGTACCGTAATCATGTGTTGCAAACCCAGTGGGATGATCAACATGAAATTATTGATAATCAAGGGCCTGGTACTTATATCTATTCCGTTTTTGCAACGGTAACTATCAATGGAGTTTCGTGTACCGGAGCAGCAGGGAATTTTACCGTAAATGTGGTAAACCCGCCAGCGCAACCTGAGATTGGATTGAATATCCTTTCTTGTTCGCCCTACCAAGTCGAGGTGTTTGTGGATAATCCTCAACCCGGGGTAGCGTATTATTGGAGTAATGGAGATACTGGAACGCAAACAGTAATTACACACGACGGACCAATTCGGGTACGTGCAGAAGTTAACAATTGTTCAGCCTCTGCGCAAACTGATTTACCTACCGATTTAGAGGCCTTAGCTTGGATTTTCCCAACCGGTTGCTTTACTACATGCGGGGGTGATTTTGCTGAAGGCTACTTGATAGGTCCTCTTGATGGATTTGATAATTGGGAATGGAGAAGAGACCAACAAATTATAACTCAAGGTACTGGAGCTGTAGTGCCTTTAGATAATCAGGATATTCAGTCGGGAAGTAGTTATTCATTATATTTACAAGATGAATGTTCCTTAGATATTGGTACTATGGAAATGGATTATGGAGAATGCCATAATTGTGAAATTAATGTTAATAATTGGCATGCCGATTGTGTAAATATTGATGGGGAATGGATGTATGAAATTCACATGGATATTTCCAATAATTATGGAATTCCAATCGGAATAGATTTATTTGCACTCAACAATCAGGGCTACTTTATAAATAATTCTGCACTATTGCCCCCTGGGAACTCCAACCACCTCTTCTATTTTAAGGGTCAAAATGGCTTTTCTGGTGGCATATTAGATATTTCAGTTACCGGCCAAGGACCGGAAAACATAGAATGTCATACCAATCTTGCGCTCAATCTTTCACAATGCCCTCCTCCACCAAGCCCCAGACCGGCGCCAACGCAATTTTTCAGTTTACAAGTTGCCCCTAATCCTGTGGCAAATTATACCACTGCGTATTATGAAGTAGAAGGAGATTCTAACAACTATCGCGTGGTGTTGACCGATCTTCATGGAAAGATAATAAGTGTAAAAAGACTTCAGGACCTACAAGGGAATTTAATTTTTGACTGTAGCGGTTTAGCTTCCGGGACGTATCATCTAAGTTTACAAAAGCATGAGCGTAGCATGAAAACTGTAAAATTAATTGTGGAATAAGTAAAATAAAAAACCTTAACTTTAGAATATTTAAAATCGAAACTTATGAAACTAACTTATATAGTTACCTTTTTGACTTTAATGTTGAGTAGTTTTATGACTGCTCAACAAAAAGAATGGCAATGGATTAAGCAAGGAGGAGCCAGTATAGAAGGGGATGAAACCGAGGAGGCTTACGATATTGCAACCGATAATGACCGGAATGTATATGCGGTTTCGGCTATGGGAATTCATAATCTTGAAATAGACGGAAATACCAAAACCTTTTACGGTTCTCCTGCAGCTACAAAAAGTGATTATGCATTGGCTAGTTTTGCTTGCGATGGTACTTACCGTTGGTCAAAAATTATTGGAGGAAAAAATGATGAAACCCCTCCGGTTATTGAAACCGATGATAATGGATTTCTGTATATGGCAGGTAAGTTTAATTCTTGTGATGAAGATGAGCAATTCAAATATCCGGCCCGTATAGAAAATGATACCATCTTAGATCAGACTTCCTCAAGCTGTAGTCTGATGTTTTTAACCAAATATGATAAAGATGGTACTATGCTATGGTTTAAACAACCGATGCCCCCTTCTGATGGTTCTTTAGCCTTCGTCCATACTGATTCCCGCGGCCTTGTTGCAACGGGCAATGGCGATCTCCATTGGTTGGTTCGTATTCCACAGGGCACTTATGCCAATGGAGCCTATACCAATAACCAATCGGGTGACACCTATCATATTTTAAAATACGATAGTAATGGAAACTTTTTAGGGGGAACTTATTTGGATATGAAATTACCAGGAATTGCGATAAACTATTTAAAAATGTATAGAAACCCTAACAATGGGAATTACTATTTTACCGGAAGGAGATCTGCGAACGGAAGCCAACCCAGTACTGATATAATAGGTGGTCAA
>NZ_VRLS01000081.1:0-14843 GCF_008017825.1 Mesonia sp. K4-1 | reverse complement strand
TTCTTGACTGTCTCCATTGGTATCGCACAACTCATAAGTAACAGGCATGGTAGCCGTTGGTATAGCGATGACTTCTATATCAAATTCTGCTTCAGTTGTACATCCAGTAGAAGTATCTTCAACTAAAACATAGATGGTCATAATATCTGGACTTCCTGTATTAGCAAAGGCTGTTGCATTAGGAACAGCAGTCCCATTAGTTCTATCGCCTGCACTTGCATAATAAGTTACGGTATAATCTCCTGGATTTGGCTCATTGGCAACAATCGCAGCTTCATTATCTGTAAGATCAAAAGTCATTACTCCATCGGTATCATCGTCACACTCTTCTAGGTTTGGGATGTTTGCTGGTACAGATGGCTGTGGATTAACCACTACATTAAATTCTGCTATAGAAGCACAGTTATCTGCATTTATTACACGCACATAAATAGTTTGTGATGTAGAGGTTGCATAGTTGGTAGGATCTAAAATTTCTCCTGTACCGTTACCTGATTGAGCATTTGCTAACACATCGTAATACTCTAACACATAGGGTGCAGGAACATTAGCAACAATGGCAGTCTCATTTCCTGAAACATCTACAGTTTGCGTCCCGCTGCCATCATCACACAATACTACATCGGCTAAAGTACCTGCTGCAGGGACTACAGGGTTTTGCCCTATATTAATATCTACTGGTACTAAATCATAACAGTCTGAGGTTGGCGCAACTCCTAAGGCAGTATAATCAAAATCTAAACGTGCGTATACTGTTTCTGATACGGCCGGCGTAGGATAGGTCGTTGGATTGGTTATAGGATTGGTTTCGTTATGTGCATCGTTTTCTGTTGGGTAGTAGGTTACTACATAATCCCCATGATCTGCTACTGGGTAGTTTGCTTTTATCTCGGCATCTTTTGTAGTTAAATTTACCGTTGGCGAAGCACCACCCCCACAAAAATCAAATGAAGAAGGACAACCTGCTATAGGACAAAACTTAAATCCATTACTCTGGGCTTGTATATTATAGGTATAATTAGATCCAGGACCACCACATACCATATTGTACTCCATAAATCCTTCAATAGTAAATTCTCCGTAAGGGTCAGGAATATCACCTTGGTTAATGGTAACACAAAACTCTCCTGGATTAGGACTAGAATAAGCAGAAGGAGTAAACACCACATTTCCGTTACCATCTACAACATTTATTACAATGTCATCTAAGGTAATAGAACCTGTAGCTGTAGTTCCTTCACTTGGGTTGTTATACGTACCACAAACTTCTATAGGCCACGTAGATGGGTTAATTACCGCTAATGCTGGGGCACAATTTGGATCTATAGGTTCTTGAAATAAAGAACACGCCTCGTAACTTTCTCCTACTTGATCAATAGGGTCTACCGCCATATAACCAAAAGCAGAATCACAAAGCCCAGGACTATCTTCTCCCACATATAAGTTATCTATATACGCAGTACCCCAATGTACAGAATAAATACAATCTCCCACCGTAATTTCTAGCCTAGCTTTTTGGCCTTGTAACTCTATAGTATTAAGCTTAATACATGACCAATCTGTATATACAAGATTTGGAGTAGAATGCGCAGTACCATCAGGTTTAAGCGGGTTAGATATGTTATTAAAAATACAGTTATCTGGGTCTGCTACCACACAACGGCTTTGTACTTCATTTCCATTTTCATCAAAAAGCTTTATGGTAACAAAAGGCTGCTCTTGAATTGTTGGGTGACCTGGGTCATCCATCATAAACATAAAATCGAATGCCAGTACTTCCCCTGCCACAAACTCTTTAACCATAGTGGTTCTTGTTCTAGCTCCGTGAGAGCCATTATCTCCATTTAATTTGATAGATTTATCTGAACATCCAAAAGGAGATGTTTTAGGCATTTGAACTCCATTAGCTAGAAGCCAAGGTTCCCAACCAGGAGAAGCATAATTTACCTGATCATTACTTGTATTATAATTATACTCATCTATAGTAGAGGTATACTGCGGCACACTTGATAAAATATAACTACCAGTGTTGCAAGCTTCAACTTGGCTTGCAGGAGTATGGTTGTCATGAGTATAAAAAGTATATCCATCTGCATCAAAAGCTCCAGAAGCATCTTGGTAGCTAGGATTCTCTATACAAGCACATTCGTTTTCTAATAAGTTAACCGCCAGAGGCTCACTCTCACAACCACTGATAGTTTGAGTTACATAGTAGGTGTCTCCATCCGCTAAACTAATACTGTTAATATTGTTAATAGGCATGGTTCCAGCTGCATCACTATACCACTGTAAGTTTTGCCCACATACCACTACCGAAGATAAATCGTCTGTTGAATTAGCAAAACCTGCCGCCTGCCAAGTAGCCGCGGTACAAAATGTTTGTATACTTTCTGCCTGTGGTATTGGAGTACCATATTCTACAACTACAGGAAACACTTCTGAACAACCAGTTATTCCCAGATCAACATAATAGGTTTGCTGCCCTTGTATTTGTGTTGAATTAGGTATAGATGCAGTTCCTGCTGCATCACTATACCAGCTTAAACCACCAGAAGCATTATAGCCTTCTAAAGGAATATCATCTAAAGTAGTGATATCGTCTTTACAAAAATCGTCATAAGTAAAACCTCCAGTAATAAGAGTGATTTGACCCGTAGACGGCGTACACCCTGCACTTCCTGGCAAGGTATAAGTATAAGTATAGGTACTATTGGGTTCAGCTCCTATCTGCGGGTAAGGATTATTTACATTAGAATGGGGATTACCATTAAAATAGGTAGTGTTATTAAATCCATTAGTTGGATTTGCCCCTAAGTAAAGACCTTGATTAGGGAACATATACAAAAAGTCTCTAGGTGATGCCCAGCTCACCCCTGTAACAGGAGCTCCTAAAATATCATTAATTTGAATACCTACATCTACCGTAGGATCGATAATATAAATATTTGTGGCGGGATCTCCACATAACACCGGACTTACCGAAACATCACATTGGCTATGCACCGAAACATAACTCCCTATAAATGTGACTAATAATAGTAAAAATTTCTTCATAATGGGTAAAATTTATATACTCTTTTAGTGGTTTTCTAATAATAAAACAATTAGATGGCTATAACTCCTACCACCAAACAATTTATTTTGGATCGAAAAATAAAGAAAATCATTGTAATTTCTTAACAAAATGATAAAAGAGTTATAATTTTAACGTAAAAAAGCCCAGAGATAAATCTCTAGGCTTTTCATTTAATTAATAAATATAATTTTTATCCTTAATCATTCACAATTTTAAATTCTGAACGACGATTCTCTTGATATTGTTCTTCTGAACAATTTCCACCACATTCAACTTTAGGCTCGTTTTCACCAAAGCCTTCGCCTGAAATTCTAGAAGCATCTATTCCTTTTGAAACTATATACTCAACAGTACTTTGCGCTCTCCTTTTAGATAAATCTAGGTTATAATTATCAGGACCTCTACTGTCGGTATGTGCTCTTACAAAAATTTCTAATTCTTGATGTTTATTCATAACTCCTACTAAACGATCCAATTCCATCGCTCCTTCTGGAGTGATGTTTGATTTGTCAAACTCAAAGTAAATTGGATTTAACACCACTTCCTCTGGAGTAATAATCTTCTCAATTGGATCTAACTCTACTACCATGGAAACTTTTTCTCCATCAGTTTCAGAAACTGAAGCAGAATTACTTTCATATGCATCTGCATTTACCTGTACAGCATAATTTTTCTCTCCAGGTAACATAAATTTCGCAGTAGCCTCTTCATTTGTTTGTTGAGTTGCCACCTGAACTTCCTTATCACTGTATACAGTAACATCTGCGTTTTCGATTAATTCTCCCGTTTCAGAATTAATTACTTTTACAATAAGATCAAGCTCTTTAATTTCAATTACACCAACTCTAAAAATTTCATCATTGGCCACCAACATGTCGCTACTACCTCTGTTAGAACTTAAGTAACCTGTTTTATTTGCTTTATTATAAGAATAAGCAAAATCATCTCCAGCACTATTCACAGGCTGTCCCATGTTTTTAACATCAGATAAAGATGATTTACCGGCATCTATATAGAAAATATCTAAACCTCCTAAACCTAAGTGACCATCACTAGAAAAAGACAATGTTCCTTCATCATCAACAAAAGGAAAACTTTCTCTCCCTTTAGTATTAATATTGGCTCCTAAATTTTGAGGCTCCCCAAATGTTCCGTCACCATTTACAGTAACTTTATATAAGTCAGACATTCCAAAACCTCCAGGCATATCACTAGAAAAATATAAAGTTTTCCCATCCTGACTAAGGGCTGGATGACCTGTTGAATATTCTGAATCATTAAATGGAAGTTCTTGCACATCATCCCACTTACCATTAATTAAAGTAGCCATGTATAATTTTAGTTGACCAATTCCATCAGAACTTTTTTCATAATCCCCGTCTGTATAATCATTACGAGTAAAATAGATCGTATTTCCGTCTGGAGAAATTGCGATAGTCCCTTCATGATACTTAGAGTTGACCTCACCAGAAATTAAAGCTGGCTCGTCAAAATCATCTGCAACCTTATTTACCATATATACATCTAAAGTAGGTTGATCATTCCAAGCATAGTTTTTTCTAGATTCATTTCTAGCTGAAACAAAATAAACCTTACCGTCTCTTTCATAGGCACCAAAATCTGAATTATCAGTATTAAGAGTAGCCAATGAATTTACAGTATACATAGTTTTCTCATTACGGATATTATTCAAGTAATTAGGATTGTTTTTAAACTCTTTTGCACGGGTATCATTAGGATAACGATTAGCAAAATCCTTCATTATTTGGTTGCTTTCAGCATAATTTTCATTGGCTTTTAACATCTCTGCATAACGAAAATAAACATCTTCATTTGCAGTAGGTTCTTCAGAAATATACAATTTGTAATAAGTTTCTGCTTTTTTTGTATTGTATATATTATAATAAGAGTCTGCTAACCTTTGATAAACATATGCATCAGCTTTACCTTTTTCAACCAATTTTTCATAATCATCTATTGCCTCTACATACTCTAATCGATCGTAATGCTTATCAGCCTTTTTGGTATCCTTATTTTGAGCTATAGAAAAGCTTGTTACAAATAATAGTAACGTAAATATATAATATGTGTTTTTCATAATTTTCTTAGTTATTTGTTTGGCATTAGAAGTATCTAGGTGATCTATAAGTTTTCTTGTTAAAGAATATATGGAAAATCACAAAAGCTTCATACGATGGCTCATCGATATCTGATATGGAGTTATCGTAAGCAAAACCAAATTGAACCCAATCTGTTGCTCTAACCCCTATTAACCCACTAACAGCATCTTCATAGCGATAAGAAGCTCCAATTTCAAAACGATCATAAAATAATGCATTTAAATTCCCGTCAAATGATGCTGGAGATTCAAATGAAGATTTTACTAACACAGATGGCTTTAATTTTACGTTATCACCAAGTTGAAAAACATAACCTGCGGTTGCAAAATAATGTTGCTCTTCATTACCGTATTCTCTACCATCTGGGTCTGCATCTAAGTGTGCAGCATCTAAGAAATTAGGCACAGACACTCCTATATAATAGTTATCACTATAGTAAAGTAAACCAGCCCCTACATTTGGATAAGTATTTGTGATATTTTCCGCGAAAGCAGGATCAGTTTCATCTATTAAATCTAAGTTTGATAAAGAAGCATCATGAAAAGTTGCTCCTGCTTTAAGACCAAAAGCTAAATTACTTTTAGCAAGTCTTAAAGTGTAAGAGAAATCTGCATAAACATTCGTTTCTTTAATTGGCCCTATTTCATCTGAAATAACCGATAAACCCAAACCTGTATTTTCTCCAACTGGAGAGTGAGCGTTGAATGTATAAGTGGTAGGTGCCCCATCAATATTATTCCATTGACTTCTATATAATAAACCTACATCTAAATGATCTTTAGACCCCGCATAGGCAGGATTCACCACGTTCATATTATACATATATTGGGTGTATTGAGGATCTTGTTGAGCATGACTTTGAAAGGTTGTAGTCAAAAAGCCAGCCAACAATAAATAATATAATTTTCTCATAGTATGTTTTGTTGTTTTGATTTGTTTAAAACACCCCCTCTATATTTACCCAAAGAGGGGTGTTTGTTTTTTTAGTTTACCTGTCGATTGATATAAATATACCCTTTCTTATTCTTACCAAAAATGACATCTTCACTTTTAAGATCCATTACATAAAAATAGGTACCCGTTACTAATTCATTTCCATCTTGGTCCATACCACAGAAAGAGTTGCTATAATTATTAGCTTCAAATACTAATCTACCATAACGGTTGAATATTTTTAAATTATCAATACCTGTACGATCGTTTAAGAAAGCTAAATCAAAACAGTCATTTTGACCAGGAGTAGTATCTGGCGATAAACCTTGTGGCAACACACAACCAGCATTTTCATAAAATTCTATATCTACGCTTACATCATCGTTAAAACAATCAGCAACACCGATTTGATTAACTTTTACAGAATATGTACCTTCTTGGGTAGCATCTATAGAAGATTGGATTTCTCCTGTGATTTCGCCACCATCTAAATACCAAGTAAACTCTACCTCAGATTCGTTAAAATTAGAAACTGTAGCCACAATTTGTGCTGTTTCATCTGCACAAATAACTTGATTTCCATTTAAAGTGACTTCAGGACGTTCACCAATATTTACATCTACCATATTAGTTTCTGTACAACCTCTATAAGTTACATCTACAGAATATGTTCCAGAAACGGAAACATCAATACTTTGAGAAGTTTCTCCTGTACTCCACACGTAATCAACCTGATTTAAATCTATCCCTGGTTGACTATTATCATTAATAATATTTGCAGTGATGGTATAATCATCTCCTGTTCCACATAAATCAACTAAGCTATCACCTAAATCTACCTCAAATTCTATATATTCAACTTCAACAGTTTTAGTTACTGAACAATTTTGTTCAGAAATAGTAACCGTATAAGTCCCTCCCTGTGTAGCCACATAATAACTACCTGTAAAAGGAATCAAGACACCATTTCTTTCCCAAGTATAGGTAACATTTTGTAAATCTGTTATATTGGTTGGAGTCGCCACAATTGGCTCACTTATTCCACCTGGACCACAAGAAGAAATTAATGCAGGTAAGTTCACTAATGGATCGTTATATACATTTAGTTCTATATTTATGATATAAAAACAACTTGTAGTGGTTCCTTGAGGATGCCAATCTAATCGAGCAAATACATTTTGCTGGTAAGCAGTAGAGTTATTGAACGCCGTTGGGGTCCCTATTTCAGAAACTTCATCTATAGCATCAGTTTCAGTTTCATAAAACGTAATATCTACATCGGCAGCTGTCCAATCTGTTCCTCTAATTTGAGGTGCCACTTGGGTTAAATCAAAAGTTCCTATTCCTGTACCTGTATCATCACAAGTAGATAATGGCGCTACACAGTTTGCGGTAGGACAAATATCTACATTAGCATTATCTGTGATCACTAAATCATAAGGGTCACCACAATCTAAAGTATATTCTACTGTCGAAGATATTTGAAATTCTCCGTAAGGTGATACATTTACATCACTAGCGTCTATGCTAAAGCAAAATTGATCTCCAAGAATAGTAGGATTTGTTGCCGTACCTACCTGCACTCCATTTTGAGTGATTGATAAAGTTAAATCATCTAAATTTGGCGCATTTCCATTACTAATAGGCGTCTTGATAGTACCACAAACCTCTATTGGAAATGGAACCGATGCATTAATATCATCACCACACGATTGTACCGTTCCCGCAACATCTACTACACAATCTAAACTTGTTGGGTTAGAGGTTACACTCTCCATCGCGATATAACCAAATGATGGCGCATCACAATCTGAATCTATATTATCACCCACATAAAGGTCATCAATATAGGTATACCCCCAGTGACCCCCTAACGTACAATCTGCTACTGTAAACTGGACAGTTGCTTTTTCACCAATTAAAGGTAAGGTGTTAATTTTAAGACATGACCAGTCACTATATAAAATACCACCCGATTGCCCGAATAAGATACAATCTTCCGTTTGAGACACAACACAACGTGAGGTAAACTTATCTCCGTTTTCATCAAAAATAGTTACATACAAATAAGGTTGCTCATCATAATCATGACCTGAAGGGTTTTGAAAAATGGTCGCAAAATTAAATACGAATACTTCTCCCGCAATAAATTCTTTAGTTACGTGATTCACCTTTCCGTTTGGTGACGTATGCCCACCTCCATTATTAATACGAAGACTATATTCAGAAAAAAGATTATTAGCATTTGTTCTATCTAAAGGCGTGTTTCCATCTAAACCTTTAGAAACTGGAGCAACGTTTAGACCACTATCAACACCTCCAATGGTATAGTTAGCTGCTAACGCAGTAGAGCCTCCACAGGTTTTATGTCCTTGTTGATAAGATTCATCATAGGCAACATAACCATTGGTAGCCGCCGTACCATCATACGATTCAAAATTAGGTTTCTTTATACACCCACATTCACGATCTGTAACTTCTACAGTCAATGCTGCACTTTCTACACCCCCTACAGTTTGAGTTACATAATAAGTGGTATTATCCTGTAGTACTGTAGTAACTGGAATTTGATTTGTTAAAGCCTGATCTGAATAAAATGTTAAATTTTCACCATATAAGTACAGTTCATCAAATGTATCACCTGGTTCTGTAAAACCAGCACTTAACCAACTTGCAGCAGAACAAAAATATTGATTGTTTTGCCCCGTTGGAGGAGCGGTTTGCGCATAGGCATCATTAGCGCCCATCACTATGAACAAGCCCATCAAAGCAAGCTTGCAAATAAGTTTGTGGGACTGAAGTAGTCTTTGTTTCATAACGTACATTATTTAATTATTTTAAAATACCCTCTCCTGAATATTGAAATTCAAGAGAGGCCATTTCATATTTTACTTTATTACTCTTTTATTATTCTTATGATTTTTTTACTAGATTCAATATGAACTACAGCAAAATAAGTCCCCGCTGCTAATCTTTCTAATGATATTGCAGCTGTTGTTAAACCAATTTTTTGCTCTATTACCTTTTGTCCCGTTAGGCTGTAAATTTCAATAACATCTATAGAAGTTCCATTTTTGAAATTAACAATATCCTGGGTTGGATTTGGATAATAATTTAAATCTGCAAAATAAACATCCCCCACACTCAAGTTTTTAGTATCAAAATCTACACTATCTATAGCACTTTCTACTGGAATAGTTGAATCACAAAGAGAGTAAATTTCAGCTGTGAAATCTTCATCAAGAGGTAAATCTGTAATCACTTTCGTAGTATGTGAAATATTGTTATTTGATAAGTTAATACTGGTTGACTTAATTTGTGCTCCCGTATCATCCTTAATAACAATAATATAACTTTCTACACTGGTAACATCCATTGGCTCATCCCACTGTAAAACTATACTTGCACTACCATTTTGAGCAATTACAGGCTGACCCGCAACAATATTTGTAGGCTGAGGACAATCTAACTCCACAGTTATTTGAGTATAATCACTTTCACACCCATTCATGGTTTGCGTAATATAGTAGGTTTCTCCATGAGATAATAAGAAGTTAATAGTAACTAAATCATACTCACCATTTTCGTCAATTACATAATATTTCAAGTTTGATCCTGTAACATCTAAGTCTCCTACAATATCTCCTTTTATATAACTCTGAGTTGAATTATTTACTACTGGAACATCTGTAAATGAAACGGTAATATCGACCACGCTTGATACATCTGGACATGTAGTAAAATCTAATGTCGCATTATAGGTAAATTGCCCCCCTGTTGAACTTACAAAGTAAACTTCATTAGAAGGAGAACCATCATAAGGTATGCTAGCTTGATCGTCAAAATATAAATCAGTTACTGGACTCCAAGATACAAAACCATCATTGAACTCTCTAGACACAATAATATTGTCTACAGCAGCCCACCAGCCCCATCCGCCAGAATAGCTTACACTAAATCTAACATCTGAAGAACCTACATACGAACTTAAATCTATAGAGGCATTTTTAAAACCTGTAGGATTATATTCCCCCACAAGGCTAAATACTTCTTGCCAAGGTCCTTGATCTACCGAAACTTCAATTTTAGCTTCCGTATCTTGATTGGTGTATTGTGATGGGTAATCTTTATAATAATACTCAAAATCTAAATCTACTCCAATTACCCCTACTAAGTTTAATGAAGGCGAAATTAATCTAGTATCTAAACCTGCTGCAGGTCCTAATTGATCCGCTGAAGCGATATAAAACTGAGAATTATCTGAGCTTGATATTTGATCTGTAGGATTTCCTGGTGGAGAGTAAGGTGAGTTTACTATGGTGAAAGTAGATCCTGTTAAAGTTCCGTTAGGAGCGGTTGAATTATTCACTGCCGTTAATCCTTGAGACCCTGTTTCAAAATCATAAATACTTGAACCTGAGGTTAATTTAATAATCTCATCTGTACAAATGTTTGTCACATCAGGAATCACCCCTAAATTACCAACACCGTTAGCTTGTATATCTATCGTTGCAGTGGTACTACACGTAGTAATTGGGTTATACCCTGTAACTGTAAATGTAGTATTTGCCAAGACAGTAGGTTGAATAGTTGCTCCTGTTGCTGTTTGAGAACCACTTACATCTGTCCAACTCCACGTATAATCATAATCAGTATCACTACTTGTTGCGGTAAGATCTACCGTACCTCCTACACAAGCAACCATATTCGAAGCCGAAGTTGTAATTGGTAAAATATCATGCACTATCGCATCAACAGGTAAACGTGTAGTCTCACATAATACTTCAGGACCTCTAATAGTCCAGTTGTAGAAATAGTAATAACCAGAGGTAGCACTTCCTGTTGAACTTGCACCATTAATAATTTCTGCAGCATTTCCTAAAGCATAAGGAAAATCAGTATCACCCGAAGCGGTATAATACATAGTCGGTCCAGATTTTTTTCTTAAATAATATTCACCTGGTGTTGAAATCACCCAGTTCAAACTTATGGTATTTAAAGATGGATTCGCTACAGTACCACTTGTTACAGCCAGTGTTTTAGTTAGTGGAGTAAAACCACTTGGCCCTCCACCTAATTCTACCTCTAGATTTCCGGTTCCCGCTACATAAACTTGTACATCTACTATGGTCATTGGCTCAGTAACATCTATCAAGACTCCATTTGCCGCAGAACTTGTGCTTGTAGCAACAGGCCCAGGATTACCCTGATTTGCAGTTTCTCCTTCTCCTAAAAATACTTCTGTAGCATAATAAGTTTCAGTTTGAGATAATGTAGGGGTAGTAAATGTTGTTCCTACGCCTACTGGCTCTCCTCCTGTAGCTTGATCATACCAATATATTTCAGTATTACTACTATACTGACTCGGATTTTTTGTTACTGAAAGTGTTAATTCTCCACTTTCACATACTTCGTCAGTTTGGCCATTCGCAACTCCTCCTAAATCTGTTAAACAATCTAGCTCTTCAAATGTCACCATTAAGGAAGGACTCTCACAACCAGCAATATTTTGTGTTACAAAATATACATCTTGATCGTTAAGTACAGTATTACTTAAAGGTGGCGTGATAGGCGTCCCAGGCGAACCTGCATTGTTGGTATACCACTGTAATGTCGCTCCATTAATGGTTGGGTTAACCCCTGCTCCAGTTACTGAAAAATCTGATAAGGTTTGACCTGCAACAAAAGGCTCTATAGCATCTCCTGATGGAGGAATCCATGAGGTACAATCAAATCCTTCAATATCTAAAGTATAACTAGAATTGATTGGAGCTCCACTAGAGTCTACCGTAGCTATAACTATATATAACTCTTGACCTGCATTCACAAACAAGCTATTCACTTCAATATCTTGTCCATTCGTTGAAGAGCCTCCGTCAAAACATATACCATTAGGCCCTCCTATATCATTACAATCTTCATAAATAAATAATCCTGTAGTGGCCGCACTATTTAAGTTAGAAACACTTACGGTTAGAATATCACTTTGTGAAGAGGTAAAATGATAAACCACCTCATATCCATCTAAGATATCTAAAGGAGTTCCACAATTTCCACCAGGAAGCCCACTGTAATCTTCAAAACCAAATCTATCGGTTTGATCAGAATCTGTATATGGTAAATCTACACTATTGTTCGGTACACTTGGATTTTGATTTGCCTCTAATGCTACTTCACAATATGATCCTTGTGCAATTGTTTGAAAGGTTGCTACTTCAGACCATTCACTTTCATTTCCTGGACCACATATAGATCTTACATAGATATAATAAACTTGTCCATCATCTAAACCTGTTAAAGAGGCCATCATCTCCCCATTTGCATTTACAGTACCAGTAACTGTTTGGAAAGGATTATTACAAGTTGGGTTAGGATTAGGTATTCCACCAGTAGGCACTGCTTCGAATTTACAATAAGCCACTTCCCATTCAGTAATATTGGGAGCATTTAAATCTACCCAAGAAATATCAGCCGAGTCAAAAGAAATAGTAGTTTCATCTATTTCTACTTTAGCTGGCTTAACACAAGATACTTGTTCTACAGCCGCAAATCTATCTACAAAAACAACAGCATCTGTCCCTTGATTAGTTACAACCATTTTCCAAGCAAAGTCTGAGCCTGAAGGCAAATTAGAAGCTGCTATTAAATCTGTTTGGGTTGAACAATCTAAGGTTGCACCAGTCAAGGTAGTATAAGTTGTCCAAGTTGTACCCGCATCTGCAGAATACTGCAAGGCTATAGAAACCGAATTTGCAGGAAGAGGATTACCTGAAGTAGGGTCCACCACCTTATATTGAAATGAAATCTCTATATCCTGACCTGTAGTAACTTGAGAAACATATTGCAGTATTCGATCACCTCCAGTAGATAATGCACTTACAGATTGATTACCAGAACAAGGATCTGTCGAAGTTATCGCAAATGGAGGCAATCCTGAACTCCAACCCGTAAAATCCGTAAGCGCCGAGCCATTTTCAAAATCCTCGTAAACAAGCACTTGTGCATTTGTCGTATTTATTCCTAAACAACATAACAAAAACACTACACTTAAAAAAAAGTAATTTTTATTCATCTTTATTTAAATTTAGAAGTATTAATTATTCTATTAAAACAACAAGGAAAATACAAAAAATGAGTTTTCCTTGTTGCTATACTCTTAATTATTCTTTTATCACCTTAATCATCGCAGACTTACCATCTACAGTAACCTTAATAAAATATGGTCCTGCAGCGAGTCTTTCTACGTTTAAGTTCACCTTTCTTTGATTAGATTTTTGATCTATCACTTTTTGACCTAGCATACTATACAACTCCACACGCTCTACAATGTTAGAGTTTTCAACAGTTACATGGTTTTGCATAGGGTTTGGGTAATAGTTAAGTCCCGCAAATAACGGATTATCTAATCCTAATACTCGATGCACAGTTATCGCTAGCTTATCACTTTCACAAAGGCCATTTGGAGTTTGAGATACATAATAAACTCCCTGATCTATAAGATTTACTTGCGAAGGATCTATCACTGTAAATATTAACCCATCTGTACTTGTATACCAAATAAGATTATCTCCTTGAACATCTATATCTTCAACAGTTTCTCCTGAAACAAAAGATTGGTTAATTGATGCTATAGGCAAATCTGCTACATCTTTTACATCTACAGTAACTTCCAATCGATTATCACTTTCACAAGCATCTATCGTTTGTGAAGCATAATAAACTCCGCCGTCTATTAAAACTTCATTAATTGCTAAAGGTGAGTTCGATGTATCTGAATCGTACCACTGTAAATCAGCACCATTCCCTAATAAATCTGCTACAGTTGCGCCTGCACAAAATTTCTGTACAGCATCTCCAGTAGGAGCAGCTGTTGGCTGATCGTTTACTGTTACGATAATTTCTTCTCTAGGAGACTCGCAAATTACATCACCAGTACCAATTGTCCAATTGTAGAAATAATAGTAGTAGTAATCATATGTAAATGTATTTGAAACACCATTTATAATTTCTCCTACCCCTCCTAAATTCATCGGATAACCAACTCCAGAAAAATCATATTCATACATCATACTAACATTCCCCGAAGTTTCTAAAGCAACTAAACGATAAGTACCAGGTCCTGGAACTGTAAAATTAAGTGGTAAAGTTACAGGCGTTGGAGAAGCCGTTGTTCCTGCAGGAATTGTAACATTTTTTGTTGCTATTACTCCGCCTGTATTATCTAATAACGACACATCCATTGTCCCACCTCCAGTATTTGAAAATACTTCGACATCGATAATAGTAAATGTAGAGATTGCTGTAAACTCTAAACCTTTAGGTGTCGTAAACAAAGCAGAGCCATTTCCATAATTATAAGTTGTTAAACCTAACCCTGGGGTTGGATCTTCTCCTTGAATAAATACTTCACTCGCCCAGAAAGAAATAGTTTGTGTTACATCTACCTCATAAGTATCACCTAAATTTACGATATTTCCTCCAGTAGCGGCATCATACCAGTAAATTTCACTACCTGTACCTCCAGCCTGCGCTGTAAGAATCACTTCCCCTCCTGGAGCACAAATAAGCGCATCATTCCCCGCAACACTCATACCTGCGCAGTTAAACTCTTCTGGCGTTATCGCGATAGGGGCGCTTTCACATCCTAATATCGTCTGGGTAACGTAATAAGTAGTTCCATCCACCAATGGAGTATTCCCTGGAATTGGCATGGT
>NZ_VRLS01000053.1:0-15877 GCF_008017825.1 Mesonia sp. K4-1 | reverse complement strand
GATTTAATTATAAAGATTTTTCGAATCTGCCTTCCACAGACAAGATACCGGCGAAATATCATTCAGTGCTGTCACTTCGCATAATTTGAGCTGAGCGGTAGCGAGGATGAATTGTATCCAGAAGTCGTTTAGTTTACATTATCATTTCGACCAAAGGAGAAATCTTTTCAACTTTAAGGATCACCTCTTCTTTTCCATTGCCGAAAAGAAGCAAAAGTCTAGGCTGACGAGAAAAGCATAAGAAAATACTACGGTGACCTCCACCACAGATCAAAAGAACTCCCTACGGTCAAACAGCTTTTGATCTCTTTCCCTTCGCTGCCACCTTGATTTTTAATCTTTTTCTCGATAGGCCGTTTCCCTCCTAATTATGGGCACTTCGAGTGGTTCTAGCAGAGCGATAACAAGGGTGAAATGGTATCGAGAAGACATTGAGTTAATGAGTTTTTGAGTTGTTAGTTATGAGAGGTTAGTGTTCTGTAAGCAGAATTTTTCGACTTCAATTTCTATTTAAATAATGATTCATCCCTTCTTTTCCATTGCCGAAAAGAAGCAAAAGTCTAGGCTGACGAGAAAAGCATAAGAAAATACTACGGAACCCACCGCCACGAATGAAAATAACTCAACCTCTCTTTCGGTCGGTCTCAAACAGATTTTCATGCCATATCCTCGCTGCTTCCTTGATTTTTAATCCTTTTTCCGATAGGCCGGTTCACTTCTAATTATGGGAGCTTCGAGGGGTTTTAGCTGAGCGGTAGCGAGGCTAAAATTGTATCGAGAAGTCGTTTAGTTTAAAGCATTCAGTAAGCAGAATTTTTCCATTTCACCTTCAATTTGCTTTTGGATTATAGTAAAAACGTATACGTTAATCAATTGATTCTGAATTTCTAAATTGATCCAACTGATCTCGCTTAAATACTAAGGTTCGGTGTGGGAAAGGAATTTCCACCCCTTCCGCATCAAATCGTTTTTTTATACTTTCGTAAAGCTCACATTTCATCACAAAGGCAGAAGCATAATCCCAGGCCCAGGCCCAAGCACGAATAGTCACCGAAGAATCACCCAAATTAATAACACGGACAATTACCAACGGTACTCCATTTTTAAGTTCTTGATGGGTACGATTATCAAAAAGGTTGGGGTGTGCTTCGCACTCCTCTTTCATAATACGCTTAGCCAGATCAATATCGCTATCGTAGGAGATCCCTATTTCTATCCACTGACAAATCTTTTTTTCTTCCAGATCATAATTCGTAACCTTCTCCTTATTAATAATTGCATTTGGAATGACAATCATTTTGTTCTCATAATTTCTAATTACCGTATGCCGAAGCGTAATATCTGTAACCGTACCTACTAAATCATCTGTAATTTTAATCACATTCCCTACCCGAAAAGGCTTAAATGAAATGATGAATATACCTCCTATAATATTTGCCAGCGCTTCTTGAGAAGCAATCCCAATCACAACGGCTAAAATTCCCGCTCCTCCAAGCGCCGTTTGTGCCACTCCTCGTAGGGCAGGAAAGGCTAAGGTAGCAAGAATAGCTCCAAAAAAATAAACGCCAAATACACTTAAGTAACGTAAAAACTTATAGCTGGTAGGATCACCGTCAACGGCTATCGTTTTCTTTATGATTCGTGAAAATAAAGTTTCTACAATACTTGCGCCAATGATGGTAAAAACTAATACAAAACCAACATAAACGATTAGTTCAAAATTTTTAGTCGCTATAGCATATTTATCTTCTGAAATAAAAACAAAGCTTAAAGCTGCTAAACCTAAAATAACCCATAAGGTATTGAGTACACGCTTAACAAGCCTTAAAGTAGTAGGTTGCTCACCGGGATATTTTTTTGCTGCTTTTTTTACCAGCCACCTGTATAGCAATTTAGTAAAAAGCAACAGCAACAGCACAACACCTATTACTACAAGAGCGTATATAAGTGCATCGCTATACGTATTCCAAAAGTTGGTTATCATAAAATTATCTTGATAAAAAGGCTGTTCTATTTAAAAAAGGGAATTTTGATAGTTAAATTAGCTTTAGCAAAGATAACGAGCCTTTCCCAGAGAATGGTATCTACCGACAGGTATTTCTGAAAAAATGATGTAAGCTATAGTAGAGAAGTAAAAAAGAAATAGGAAGTTAGAAATATAAGCTTAGTTTGAAAAGATTACTGCCCTCAATATCCATTACAACCTCTGCTCTGTGCTAGTTTAGCAAAAAAAAATATTCTTTTACATTAAAAAGCATTTGATAAGAAAACTTTAGTAAAAAGTAAATAAAATCGTGACTTTTAAAATGTTAACCAACAAAGCCATTATATATCTCATATAAAAAGAGTTTAATGTTCAAATACTTTACTTATCTATATTTACCATTAAAAAATAACTACAGCCATATCCCGATTAAAATATGAACAATTAATCTTTTATTTCTAAGAGCTCTTTTTTATATCTTTCGGTTAAAGAATTTATAGAAGAACTAAATTCTTTTAAGTCTCTAATTTTTTTTGTTAGCTCCTCTGCTTTCTCTTTTGTAACATCCGATTTATCTTCTTGGCTTTTTACGTATTCATCATAATCTGTGGTAAACTTGATAATATTGGTATCAGGAAAATCAATTAAATCAATAGCATTTCTTATATATTTTGCTTTTTGATCATTAAGTTCTAATTCATAAGAAGCTCGATATAATAAATCTGATATTATTGATCTAGCCAATTTATCAATATTTGAAGCGATATCAAGCAGATTTTTTGCTTCATTAGACTTATAATTTTTGTTATGTTCATCTAACAAACTTGCGACTCCTTCTGGATAAAAAAATAAGCTTTCCCTAGCAGGATTAAGCTTTTTCAAAGTTTCAAATAAAGGTCTAAATTCTTCAAGGTAATTTTTAATTGGAGGAACTGACCACCTATTTTTCCAAAGCTTTAGAATTATTCCAAAACATTCTTCCTGAGCTTTAGCTTTCTTTTTTCCAGTTAATTTACCTGATAACTCTATCTTTTCAGCTACAAAATGTGCCATCCACTTTGATAGTGTATCAACACCCGGATCAAGTTCTAATTCTTTAACTATTAATTTACCTAAGTCTATAATTTTTTGAGATGCTTTTAAGTCTTCCATCTGGTGTAAATAAATAAATTCTATGATGAGTTAAATAATCATATTTTTCATCGTTTGATCTGTATTTGTATTCTATATTACGACTAATATTAATCTCAATAATCAAATGACTATCATAGAGTTGACAGATCCTTTTAACTAGGGAGAATGATCCACTTAATCGCATGCCAGATTGTTCTGGTTCTTCATCGTAACCATTCAAGTCGCTACTCCAAGTATCACATTTTATAACAATTTTTCCATCATCAGAAAACCATTTTTTGTAGTCAACACCTGGGGAAAGATTTAATTCTTTATTGAAAGATTCTCCTAAAGAAAATGGTGGGTAACTTATATTTCTACTGAATGGATCAAATTCGTCAATTCCTTTAGATACCTCGGGATCAAAAATTAATCCTCGAAGTTTAAAAATACCTGAATCAATTTCCATTCTAGACTCCTTGAAATCAGGAAGTTTGTAATCATGCGAATTACTTGTTGTTGCAAGAGCTCTCATCAATGCGGCTGAAGTTTCTTTGGAAACCAAGGATGATGAAACTGAATAGGTTTCATATCTTGAATTATGCCTTTCAGTCCAGCCTCCCTTAATGTTGAGCCACGTTTCTTCTCCATATTGAAATTTAATGATTTTTAAAAAATCGAGCTCTTGAATATTCGTTCTCCAAAGTTCATCTTTGTTTTCTTCAGTTATCCAATTCGGTCTTTGTAATGGAAGTTTCCCTCTACTATCCGATAACCATTTACCATCCTCCATTGTCAAGGAATGACCAGACAGCCAATATTCCCATGCATCTTCATTATAAGAATATTTTTTTGATGAAATAATGGGCATATTATCAATCAACTTTGCTGCCACAATTAGCATGGAATGATAAGAGAGATAAAAATCCCAATTGTCAGTTTTTGGATAACTTCCGTGACTGTGCCATGTGTCTCTGTCCTGCGACTGATTCCAAAGACCTACACGAGGATCATTATTATATCCTGATTTTGTTTCAACCCCCCATTTATTAGCAATAGCATTTGCACAAAGGTCTTGAACCTGTTTACTGGAAATACCAAAAACTTCTCCAAGAGGTTCGAACCAGTATCGATCAAAGTCCCAGCCAAAATGATGGTCAATATTAGTATCTATCTCTTTACTTTGATGTAGGTAACTATCTATTCGATACCCATATTCCTCTTGCCTAACTTTAAGCTTACTTTTACCAACCTTTTCAAAGTTAGATATCTCTTTACTATCGTAAGTTCCTGGAATGAATCTTTCGATATTTAAAGCAATTTCAGACGCAAACTTTTGGATTAATATGTGAGATTCAAATTGAGAGTATTTCTGAAATTTATTCCTATAATCAACTAATACTTCTGGTTTATCAATCGAAATTCGTTTAAATGCTATGAGTAAATATTGTCTTGCGTGTAAATTGTAGAATGGGTACTGGTTGCTGCCGAACGCGCCAACTTTATCATTATCGGCCCATTCAATCAAAAAATCTATAACTTTAGTACATCCAAAATCAGCTAATTTCTTGATTGCGTGGCAAGCTTTCCAACGGGTTCCAGAGCGTGGTGAGCCGAGTGCTGACCAAATAAACCCTGCAATATTTTTGTCAATATTATTCGTTACAGAGAGCCACTCATTCCAAGGCCCATCTCCAAAACCATCTTCAATGTGCAGTTCAAACCTTGACAAGGCGTAATCTAATAATTCACTAGCTTGACTGTTATCTATAGAGGTTGATGCAAGACGAACAAAGTTGAGTAGTATGCTTGCGTCGGTAAATTCTTGACCTTGAGATAATCCCTCAAAAATACCTTTTCTCAACTCTTTGGACAAATGAACATCAATTTCTAATTCCCTCACGGCTGATCTATAAGAGTAATCATTGACCAAATCATATGCATAATTGGCACCAAATTTTTTAATAATATCTGGCCATTTCTTCTTAAAACTTACCTTGTTTCTCCATTCATTTGGTACTAACCTTAAAATTTGTTGAAAAGCATAATAATTCACTTTTTCGGTGCGTAAAAGTAAATCGATGAACTTATATAGTTCATCAGCTTCAATTCGATTTAATACTTCAATGTATAAATCCCTTGATCTCGAGAATCTAAATGTATTATTTTTATCGAACTCACTTGAATATCTCTCGACTAAAATTTCAAATCCTTGAGGATCTAAAATATCTAAGTCATAGAAAATATGTTCCCATTTTCTCGTATCTGAGTTAGTCTTAATTTTTTTTTTATAACTGTCGTCTTTTGATATTTTTTCTTCTTTTTCTTCAGATTTATAAAAATCCAATACATTATCCAAATCTGTATTACTAATCTGAAAATTCTCGGCAACAGACTTCAATTTCACCCAATAATCTGAGTTTGCTCCCTTCTTCCTTTGCAAATCATATTCATCATTAAAAATATCATTTCTTAATTTATCAGAGGATTCATTCCTCAAACAATGGGAAAGTAATATTATTAAATTGTGATCTGAAATGAAACGAGACATCGACCATCCAACTGCAGGATTAATAAGGTTTGATTTTATTAGATAACTTAGTAAACCTTCCAGCTGATATTCAAATCTTCCTATTTCCCTATCACGCCAACGGCTTAGAGCAGATATTCCCATTTGAGGGGACATCATAGTACAGGTTATAATTGCTCCAGATCTATCCCAATGTTTTTCTCTATATACATATTCCCCCACTATTTCCGCACAGCGAACGAATCTATAAGCTAATTCATCTGATGAATAAGAAGCAGACCTTTCTCCCAAAGATACGATGGCTTCCCAACGCTCAACGATTTCATCTCCGAACTTAGAAACAATATCAATTGCATCTTCAAAATAGACAGCTGCATCTTCTACTGAATTGGAAAGTATTGCTCTTGCTAACAAAATGTAATTATCTGCAATATCCTCTGGTCTAGCCTCTTTTAAATTCTTAATCAAATTATACGTTGAAACTTCAATTTCCGGTACTATACCTTTTAAGTGATTTATTCTAGTTCCAGCGCGTAATATATTTATTCGCTGTAGTATTGTAAAAGAAGAATTATCCTTTAAATAAGTTTGAAAGTATTGTAGAGTTACTTCTGGTGTATTTTTATAAGTATATATCAAAATACAACATAAGACGGACGTAATCTCCTTAGGGAGAACATCGTATGATCTATATCTAGCCTTATAAGCCCACTTTGAATCTTCATTTGCTTGATGGGCTTTTTTAATCAGATTATCAGTTTCACCTGAAATCAACTGTGCTCTCAATAAATACCATGGATACAGACCACCTATTACTTCTTTGAATTCTTTAATATCATCAGAATAATTTCTATTTTTTTCTTCAGATTTATATACCTCAGGCATGAGTTCATCTAGGTCAACATCTGATTTTTTTGAAATTACACACCTGATAGCAAGAGCCTTAAGAAATATTATACGTTGATTTGATTCGTAGCCTGAACCGACTCCCTGAGATGCAACTTTCGGGACATAATAGTCTAGCGTTTTTGTAATTAAGCTATCTTCCATCCTTCGATGTAAACATACCTCTAAGAACGTCACTATCGAAGGGGTAAGATTATCATGATAGGAATCCTTGGGACTTTTGATTCTCTTTTTTGAGTTTGACAACATTTTTAGACACTTTTCAAGGTCCTCAGCTTCAGCAAATCGTCCCACTTTCACCAATTCACTTACAATGGCAACAACATGAAATTTATTTTCTCGTGCGTTCTTAAGAACCTGATCTATTTCATCAAATCTATCTGCATCAATTAATCGATTAACAAGCTGTCCAACTACCTGAAATATAAACTCTTTAGGCTTTATGCTATTGAGAAATTTCAAGCATGATTTCGCACCATTCAGGTTTAGAAAAGCATAAGCTAATTCCAGAATATCCTCATGGCTAACCCCATTTTCTCGGTATCTATCTTTCTTTTTCTTAGATTCTTCAAAATAGATATGCAGCCAGTTCATGGCTGATCTCAAATAGCCTTGTGCCTCTCCTTTGAATTCTTTGATTTCGCTTAGAAGAGAGGCGGTATAAATATTCTCAGAACCCTCCCAACTATTTCTTAGAATCTTCTTAAAAGCTATTTCTTCAACCTTAAAATCGTCCTGAAGCTTAGGAAGTAAATCAATATTATTCTGAAATAGGCTTTGTTGTCTTTGATCTCCTGCAACTTCCTCTCCGGCTCTTAATGCAAGTTGAATAGCATCTTTGTAGTTTGCTGATCTTAGAGCCGCCTTAAATGCGAATTGTAGACGATAAACAAGTACGCTTCTTTTATCAATAGGATTACTAGCTGGCAGTAGCTTATCAGATAAGGCAATCTCTATTAAATCATCATATTGCCCTGCTTGGAGATAGAGTTGAGGAAGTATTTCTGCTACATAGGTGAAGTCGCTAGCTAGTGGCTCTAAATCTTTAACATAACTACGAAAATCTTCTTCCGAGCTTAAAAAAGTATTTCTAAACCATGTTTCTGTTGGTTCATCTCTAAAATGGACAGAGGAAGAATCACGCATCCATAATGAGCGGCCAATATCTATAACAAAGCTCTTTACTTCTTCTATGCTTATTTCGGATGCTTTTGCTAAAACTTCCAATGGAATATTCGGAGGTAAACTCGCTAATCCTTTACAAATTTTATCTACACTGCTTTGATACTCAGAAGTTAAGTTGTTTTTGATTTTATTGACTGCTGCATTTAACTGATCTTCAATTTGTTGTTCAACAGATGTTCCAGATGGGCCTAGAAATTCTAGAAGTTCATTAATACTAGCGTGACCTGCTGAAATTGCATTCATTTGTACCCTAGGGTTTCCACTAGTTAGGCGATGAAATTCAAGTGCTTGATTTTCATTTACTTCTTGAAAATACTTTTTGAGGTTTTCAAATGTTTCCTCTTTAGAAAAAGGCTGAAGGTTGAATATGGAGATTGAACTTGATGGTTTTAGAAGATGTGTTCGTTCAGGTCGGCACAAATAAACTAGTTTGCAATCTTGCGGATAATCTTCTTTTAATAACTCATGTGCAAAACATGAATCTCCAAATTCTTGAGCCGCCATTTCTGCATTATCAGCTGCATCAATAAGTATGTAGAGTTGAGCGGAAGCAACTCTTTGTTTTAGTGATTTTATTGAAGATTCAATTCTGGTTAGAAAACCGTGCACTATGTCATTTTCTTGCGTGGTGTCCTTAATAACCATACTATCACAGTGCCCAAGTGATGCCAATTCATTAGCTATTTGTACAAGTGCATCTCTATGCCTATGCCTTGGTTTACTTCTACTACGATACTTACCGGAACCAAAACAATCATAAGCGATTCCAAGCGAGCCTTCTGGTAGTACTTGTAAAACGTATTGGCTGAATACTGATTTTCCTACACCGCCTTCTGCTTGTATTATTGTAGGTTTATCAGCAGTTTTAATACTATCTACTATGTTTAGGTATTGCTCCCTATGAGTAATCTTATCAAGCTCTTCGAATAATGGGGTTGCTGGAAACAGTTTCTCAATAGAAGTAACTCCAAAAGGTCTTAGAATATCTTCTTTAATTATTTTTCCATTAGAGTCTGGAAGAACTTTTCTTTGAACCAATGAAACTATACTATCAACTTGAGTTGTGTCAATCATTCCAGGTTGCAACCTAGACATTTCAATCATTAGATCACCTTCTTGATCTAAATAGTCTCCTTCACTATCTGCAAAATTCAGGAGGCTACAAAACTGCATTAGTTTCTTGCCTTCAAGTTTGGTATACTTCTCAATTGTTTGAACAAATCTCTTGTCGACCTTATCACTACCTCCCGAGATTACGGAGATGTTTTCCTTAAAGTTTTCATCTATCTTCCGATTTGTAATTATTGTAAAGGATACTCCAGATAGGGATTTCTCCTTTGAATGTTGCTTGTACCTCTCAGAAAACCCAACAATTGTATCCTTGAGTATGCTTATTGTAAAAGGTTTGTCTTGCTGTACTGTAGTGTGCTTTAGTTGATAGTATTCAATTCGATTTTTAGTCTCATTATCATTGTAGTACTCTGAAACATCTATTACATATTCCCCTGCTTTTTTCCCCTCATCTGATCCTTCTATAAATACTGATTCAAGATTTGAAGTAGGTTGTATCAATTTCAAGCAACGCCTAGCAGCCCATCGATAATGGAAGACATCTCCTGCACGAGAGTATGAGACTAAATCATTGGCTTTGGAATCTAATTTCACTATCAGTTTTTATTTCGGTTACTTTTTTAAATGACCAAATCCGTAATATCTATATAAAGAATATCAGCTACTATACTTATTTTTTTCTGTCTATACATTTTAAGCTCTTACAAACCTCTTTCACCTCAAGAACAAACATCTATAGCAAAGATTATTAAATATAAATAAATGGTTAACTATCAGTTTATATTATTAACAAATTCATTAAGCATGGCTATTGTTAATTGAGACAACAAGTCTATTTATAGATTTCCGTGCTAGATAAAGTTCTATTTTTTAGACTGCACTTGAATAAACCAACCTATTTTCTATCCAACAACTTCTCTAAATAAGTAATTTTTGCTTTTTCAGCTTCTAAAAGACGTTCATAGAGATCAATTATTTTTTCAAAAGAATTAATATTACATAAATAGTTGTTATTATTCGAACTACTATCTTTAAAGGTGTTAGATATAATATTAAAAACGGCTTCTTCCGAAAAATTCTCAATCGCTTCTTTGGTCACCCCCAACACTTTCGCCACTTGGTTGAGTTTATCCTCTTCTAGCGTTTCACTTTGTTCTAGATGAGAGACGGTTTGTTGGCTAACGCCTAGCTCTAAGGCAAGCGTTTCTTGTTTCATACCGCGAAGTTCTCGAATGCGGCTAATTTTTCTCCCGATATGTGGTGTGGCTGTACTGTTCATGTGATCTATGGTTAGAAAAGTAAAGATACGATTTTTTTAAAAAATATGAAGATACTCCCCCAGCGGTAATTTACCAAAGCTTTAGGTGTTGGCTGGTAGGCGATGATAAGCTTATAAGAGCTCTACTTCTATTTCAACTTCAAAAGTTTTCATCTCTTCTTTTCCATTGCCGAAAAGAAGCAAAAGTCTAGGCTGATGAGAAAAACCTTTTCGCTCCTAATCATATCCTTACATAACTCAAAAATTTTCCCCTCTTTCAAGAAGAGGGATGGTAATTTAATTATTAAAATTTTCCGAATGCGCTTTCCATTGACAAACAAACTACCGTCAAAATGTCATTCGGTGCTGTTACTTCGAGTGATTTTGTAAGCTGTAAGCCTCCCCTACTTTGGGGTCGTGTAAACCTGTTTTATACTCTGTAGTCATTCCACGGGCATCGATCATGTTGCGTTTGTTCCCTTTAATGCTTAGCTCAAACCGTGTATCATAATTCACAGGAGCACCATCGCTTCCGTTACGCATTAATATTATGAAAAATATATATTTTCTCCTAAAGTGATTACTTAAAATAAAAAAATGGACTTTTTACTTTAATACGTATAAAATCAACTTCACCATTAATACTATTATCCATCACTTAAATTTATTCATAAAATCGTGAAAATTTTAAAAATCAACACCTGTTTTTAGCTTTATTTTATTATATAGTTCATTCTGTCCTTGAAGCTTATCTTCATTTAGGTAATCTCTTTTATTGCCGACATAAAAAAGATAATATGGTAATTCATTATTTCCAAGAACCCCAATAGTTCCTCCATAAACTCCTAGACCCTCGTGCTCATGATTTCTTATAGAATATTTATCTAATTTTGTACGATGTCCGTGACTATCTACATAAAAATAATCCACATAAGCAAAACCTTTACCTTCATCTTTAAATTCTGTTAGTAAAATTCCATCCTTTGGTATTTCATAAACTTTGTGTTTTCCTTCAAATTTTCTTTTTACTTTTCCCTTTTGATTAAATATAATGATTACATCACCCGTATACCCCTTAGGAATTAAGATTGTTTCGTAAGTTATATTTCTACATGAAGAAAATGCAAATAGTAATATAACTGCAAGCACACTTTTCATTCTTACTAACAAAGCACTTAGGTTATTTGATTATTATATCTAGTAAAGATTTAGAAATTAAGAAAACTATTTATCATAGGAAAAACTTTCTCCTCTTTTAAGGTCTAATACTCTCTGGCAAGCACCAAGTTGCTCAAAGGCCTGAATATAAATCTCATCTTTTCCCATCTTTATAATGGCTGGGTACAAATTACCAAAGGGATCTTTTAATTCGATTTCTTTTTTACTATTGCTATTATCACAATCAACTATAAAAGTTAAATGACATTTTACTGCCGGTTCGCCCTGATTAATATTAATTTCTCCACTAATCTTATTATTACTTTTTCCAAGAAACAGCATACCGCCACCGTAAGATCCATGTTTTATATCACATGTTTCACAATTTAAATTGAACATACAACTCATTATTAAAATTATCAAATAGGCGTTTCTTTTCATTTCTATATAGTTTCTTTAAATACGCTCAGTAGTTATTTATTCTATTTAAAATGTAACCAGTCTCTTCATAAATTATTATTGACTGAGTAATTGAACTTGGTGAATTTCGCCAATATACATTTTGCATATGAGATGGTTCCCTATTTGTAAGTATACTATCAGGACTTCTCAAATAACAAACTATTATCCAATTATGGAGTGTTAGACCATCATTGGTTTTTTCCCAGTGACCAAAATTATTAAATTCTGCTTTATCATTATTATAATCTTCTTTTGACTTAAACATTTTTTGATTAAAAGTATCATCGTCTGAAAACTCTAAAGTCATTATATGTTGAGATGGAAACTGATAGTAATACAATTGATTCCTTATATGAAGTTCATCATTATTCTCGTAACAAGATGAAAATAAAAAAATAGTAGATAACATAATTAATCGATTCATAATCATTTTTGAATTAAGTATTGTATATTCATTTGATAATTAATTTCTATCGTTCTGAACTGACCATTTTCCCCATAAGGGTTTTCTTCGGGATATAAAGTTACTGGATTTTCGCTATCGTATCCGCCAACAGCTGGTGACAGCCTTTTTCCCTGCATAATTATAAGGGGTCAATTGTGGGAATTTCTCTGCTAAAGGATCTATAGAAATAAATCTACCGATCCAAACTGCATAATATCTGGCACCATAATAATACAATCTCCCAACGCGGCAGTCTCGCTCCTACATTAAAAACAGCCCCCAGCTGTTTTCTTAACATTCGGCCGCATCACGTTCCTTACCACAATACCTATATCTTTTTAATGAAACCTCAGCAGATGATTTACCACTTCTATAACTCGTTGATCCAAAAGGATAATATTCCTCATAAGAAATAACATTAGCAGAATCATCCAATTCCAAACAAGCACTGCCCAAATGGTTATCGTATTGGTAACGCCAATTGATGGTAGGGGTTGCCACGGTATTGCCATTCTCAATAGTTAAAGTTTTTAATTGTAAAAATGTTTTTTCATCATCAGCAATGGATAAGGTTTCTCTTTAAAATATTTTAGTGATTATATATTTAATATTTCACCATTAATACATTTAATATAAATAACCGATTCCTCAAATTCAATACTTTCAAAATAATCGGGTAAAGCAAAGTATTCTATAATCATTAAATCTGTAATATTAATTTTAATAATTTCAAGTTGGGTAATTACGTAAAGAATTTCCTTAAAAATTTTAATATCATAAAAGTAATAATCTAAAGAAATTCTTTTTAATATATTTCCTGTATGAAGCTCAAAAATTACAAATATTTGATCAATACCTATTGAAAAAATAAATTTATCTATATTTAGGATAGTGGGACTTATGCTTTCACTTTGCCATCCTAATTTATATTTGTATTCGTTACCATAATTTGAGATAACTGCATAAGTTGTATCGGTTAGCTTATTTTCAAATAAAACAGGTATATCTATTTTTTCAAAATCTGACTCGGATACTTTTTTAAAATTTAACTTCATTATTATTTATAGATTTTAGGAATTATTGTTGAGATTTTCGGTATAAGATTCATATTACCTCCTTCATAGAAAAAGCCAACGTCAATTCTTCCTTTTTTTCCAATATTTACACTTCTCATTACAGTAGTTCCAAATTGATTAGATTTTTTTGATATAACCGTTCCTTTTTTAATAGCTTGATTAAAAACATTCATTAGTTGATTCTCATTTTTTATACCAAGAGTTGCCAGATCCCTTAAATTTTGAGCAGATCTAGCGATGTTATGTTTTGAACCAGATACAACTCTTCCAAAAAAATAATCAAATTTACTTGAATTTACTAAAAAGTTTCTTTCAACAGACTTAACACCAGTTGTAACGTTAAATAATTTTCTCCACCCTCCAATTAAAAAGAAAGGAGAATTATAACCCATAGCGTCTACGTTTCCTCTGGCTAGAGGAATTTGACCCCCGTAGTAATTATAAGCTTGTTCTGCCCTATCAATAAGTTTAGTGTAAATTTCATCGGCTATATCAAGATCAGACAAAATACCTATATCTTCCTGTCCTTGCCCTATATTCCTTATTAAAGGTCTAAATAATTCTAAATATTCTTTTTCTGAATAGTTATCTTCTTTACCTAGAAAGCCCGAGTGATAGTAAACCGTTTTGCTAATTTTTTGTTCAATCCCATCTAACGCATTTATATAACTTACATTTTCTGTAGATTTTTCACCTTCTTGTCTTGGAGTGGTTTTTACCTCAATATCCCCTCCACTACTTTGCAGACCGTGGAGATCTTTATAGGTTATGGGCTTATTCCCAGCATAATTATAAGGGGTTAATTGTGGGAACTTTTCCGCTAAGGGATCTATAGAAATAAACCTTCCAATCCAAGCGGCATAATATTTAGCTCCGTAATAATACGATCTCCCAACGCGGCAGTCTCGCTCCTACATTAAAAACAGCCCCCAGCTGTTTTCTTAACATTCGGCCGCATCACGTTCCTTTCCACAATACCGGTAACGTTTTAATTTTACTTCGCTTTCATTCTTTCCAGAACGATAGCTTGTCGCACCAAACGGGTAATATTCTTCATAAGAAATAACCGCAGCACTGTCATCCAGTTCTAAACAAGCAGAACCTAAATGATTATCATAATGGTAACGCCAGTTGGTGCTTGGGGTTATAAACGTATTGCCATTCTCAATAGTCAATGTTTCTAATTGTAAAAACCATTTACTTTTCACAATCGCCTCTTTTACTTCGTTTTCTACATAATTTCCAATTTGCCCTGATTATCCGCCAAACTAAATAAGCAGCCAATCCTATTAAAATATAGAAAGGAGCTTCTCCAATGTACTCCCGAATTCCTTTGGGATGTGAAATTTCAGGCTGAATTAGTTGCTCGTCAGTAGGAATACTGTATGCAAACTCAATTACACCCCTATAAAGCCAAGCCAAAATAATCACTATTAGTAGTAATATGATTGATGTTTTTTCTTTTACTTTCATTCCCCAAATCTTCTAAACCTTGGTTCGGCAGGTCTTGGATGATACTTTCCATAAAGTGCTTTACCAAAAGCCTGTCCCCTATTGTTTGCTAACATATCTTTAGAATCAAAACCAACATCGTTTCCAAACCAACTTGGTATTTCATCAAAAAATATCTCTTTTGAATATTGTTGTATATCTGCTATAAGCCCACCATTATTGTATTGTAGTCGAGCAGAGACTGCATAATGAGAAACTTTATCAAACCCAGTGTCAGCTCCACTTCTAGCGTAAGTTTCATAGGCATGCAATATAGCCCCACCCTCTGACATGGTCCTTATGTCCAAGAAATCACTTGCTGCATCTACTCCCGAATCCGCTCCATTCAATTCAATAGATTTTTTAAATACAGCCTTGCTAAACCCTTCATAGTAGTTTTCGGGAAAATTGCCTTCGTAAGTCTTAAAATCTTCGTTCAACTTGCCCAAAGTAAATTCGGTCAATGGCCCTGCTTCGCTTGGATTGTTCAATTCGTTAACGGTTTCTTTTGAAGTTATACTAAGCCTATTGTTCCTGTAAATAAACTCCCCGCCTTTTCCGAGTAGTGCTTGGTCTCGTTTTGATAAGTCGAGACCACTAACGCCAATTTTTACTGCTGCTCCCGTTTCCTTGTTGATTTTATAAACATTTGCTTCAGCAACTTCAATGGGTTTTATGTCTTCCAACCTCACCCGAGGCCTTGCAACCCTAGTATTATCAATTTTTGTTTCATTAACAGGCTTCTGCTGTCTTACCTCATCATCTTTAGTACCCTGCAACCCTTCTAAATCTTTAGCTGTGACAGGCTTATTTCCTGCATAATTATACGGTGTTAATTGTGGGAACTTTTCGGCCAAGGGATCTATACTTATAAACCTACCTATCCATGCGGCATAATATCGTGCTCCGTAATAATACAATCCGGTTTCATCGTCTCTTTCTTTTCCACAATAACGGTAACGTTTTAATTTTACTTCGCTTTCATTTTTACCAGAACGATAGCTTGACGCACCAAATGGATAATATTCTTCATAGGAAATAATATTGGCAGAATCATCCAACTCTAAACAAGCAGAACCTAAATGGTTGTCGTATTGGTAACGCCAATTAGTATTGGGAGTTGCTACAGTATTACCATTATTAACCGTTAGAGTTTCTAATTGTAAAAAACTCTTTTGGTCATCAGAAATGCTTAAGG
>NZ_VRLS01000098.1:0-22241 GCF_008017825.1 Mesonia sp. K4-1 | reverse complement strand
AGTCGTGCCTTCTTCGAAATGACAAATAACCTGAGCTAGAACAAAACGAAGGGCAGTAAAAATCTTTATTTTAAAACTCAAAATTACTTTTAAAACAATTATAACGGAATCAAAAAATTACTGTCATACTGAGCGTAGTAAAGCGGAGTCGAAGTATCTTTAACTTCAAATAAAAAAACCACCACCTTTTTAAAAAGATTTCTCAGTCGTACCTTCTTCGAAATGACAAGTTTGAGATTTGTAGCCACCCCTTCCCAATCTAGATACAGGAACTTAAACTGCATACTTCCTCATTAAATTCTAGATTACATCAAACCTATTTTACTTTTTGCATTGCCCAAAAAGTAACAAAAAGTCTAGACTGATTTTCCTGAACTTGAAAATCAGCTAAAAAAACTTTATCCTGCGGATAGCAAACCGCTTCGCTAGGCTATCCTCCACATCCCCCGCCAAGTTTTTTCTTAATTTTGCTACGCTCATGAAAAGTAGGTCACTTCTCTTTCTAAGAAAAATTTGCATTATTTTAATAATTGAAAAAATATTTTTAGAAAGGATTCGGCCTATCGAAAATTACTCGTCAAATTAGCAGTGCAGTAAGCGCAAAATTTTAGGCTGTTTGACCACAGGGAGTTCCTAAAATTTAGGCCTCGGTTGATAAATTTAAGAATAGTTTCGTCAGCCTAGACTCCTTCCCGTACCTCAGGCGGGTTTGTTTAGCTCACGCTTAGCTATTTTATTGGAGTTCGTGCATCTTCTACCGAAGAGGTCTTTTCTGGCGATGCGAAAAAGTAAAGGGTATAAATAAAAAGTAATTGGTTACTTCCCGATACAAAAGTTAGCAAAAATATTCCCGAGTAAATCGTCTGGACTTACTTCTCCAGAGATACTACCAAAATGATATAATGCTTCCCTAATATCTATGGCTAATAGATCTCCCGTTAAGCCCATATTCATACCTTCTTGTACATTATTGATTTCTTTTTGCGCTTTTAGCAAAGCATCGTAATGTCTAGAATTGGTAACAATTGCATCGTTACTTTTTAATGCTCCTGTATTTACAAATTGCAGTAACTTTTCTTCTAATTGTTCTACTCCCTCCTTTTTTTTAGCAGAAAGTAACAATACATCTGGCAAGGCGCTAGAAAATTCTTCTTTTAGTTGAGGATCTAATACATCGGTTTTATTGGCAATAATCAATAAGGGTTTTCCCGGAAATTGATTTTTGACCTTTTCTACCTCAACTTTTACTTGTTGCAGACTTAAATTATCGTTTTTTACTTTTTGAGCATCGAACAAATACACTACAATTTGAGCTTGTTCCATTTTTTGGAAGGTCTTTTTTATTCCTAGACCTTCTATTTTATCTTGTGTTTCTCGTATGCCGGCAGTATCAATAAATCGAAAACCTACTCCGCCAATAGCAATTTCATCTTCAATTGTATCTCTGGTTGTCCCTGCAATGTCGCTTACGATAGCACGATCTTCATTAAGTAAAGAGTTTAAAAGTGTCGATTTCCCCACATTGGGTTCGCCCACAATCGCGACAGGAATACCATTTTTAAGTACGTTCCCTACCGCAAAAGAATCTATTAATCTAGAAAGTGTTTTTTGAATTTTTAAAATAAGAGCTTGAAATTGATCTCTGTTAGCAAACTCTACATCTTCTTCAGAAAAATCTAGCTCTAGTTCTATTAAGGAAGCAAAATTAAGCAGCTCTTGTCTTAAGTTTTTTATTTCTGAAGCAAAACCGCCACGCATTTGTTGCATCGCTAATTGATGGCTTGCTGCATTATCACTCGCGATCAAATCGGCCACCGCTTCTGCCTGGCTCAATTCCATTTTTCCGTTAAGGAAAGCGCGTAGCGTAAACTCTCCTGCTTGTGCTGCTCTACAGCCTTGCTGAAGTAAAAGATTGATAATTTCTTGTTGTATAAACGGACTCCCATGGCAAGAGATCTCTACTGTATTTTCACCTGTATAAGAACGAGTTCCCTTAAAAACAGAGACCAAACTTTCGTCTATAATACGTTGGTCTTTTTTAATAAAACCTAATTGCAACGTATGCGAAGGCTGCTCTGTTAAACTTACTTTATTTTTCGCTTCAAAAATAGGAGCTGTAAAATTAATAGCATCTGGTCCTGAAACTCGAATAAGAGCAATGGCTCCGCTCCCTGGGGCACTTGCTAAGGCTACAATAGTATCTTCTAAAATCATGCTGCAAAGGTAATAAACCTAATGGAGTTAAAATAAGAAATGTAAAATCAGACAAATTAAAATGTCCAAGAGATCATTGAATACGATTACTATTTATCAAATAAATACGTCAGAAAAATCAACTTTGTAACAAAAATTATTTTTAAACGTCATATACATAGACCACTAAGATAACTATTATGGAAATTATTACTGAAAAAAGAGACGACCGACAATTATTAATTCTAACGCATCTTAGCCAATTACTTGATTTAATAACGGGTGTTGGCGGGTTTGTAGTACCTTTAATTATATGGCTTACTCAAAAAGACCGTGTTCACGGAATCGATGAACAAGGGAAACAAATTATCAACTTTCAAATAAGTATTTTTATCTACGCTATTTTAAGTATACCACTTATATTTTTATTCGGACTTGGAGTTCTCGTATTGATTGCTATAGGTATTGTTGCTTTTATATTCCCTATTATAAATGCAATTAAAGCAAGCCAAGGTGAACCGACCTATTATCCTTTCACTATAGAATTTCTAAAATAAATCTATTTTAAAAGCTCTGGAAACTTAGCTTTAAATTTTTGAAATCTAGGGTTAGAGACATTTCTTATATAAGAATTATTAGGGTGGTGTTTCTTATAGTCTTGGTGATAAGCTTCTGCTTCCCAAAATTTTTGAAAAGGCATAATTTCGGCAGCAATAGGTTTATTATAATTCTGTTGTAAATCCTTTACTTTGGCTTCTATAATGTCTTTTTGTTCTTTATTCTGATAAAAAATAATAGAACGGTATTGGGAACCTATATCTGGTCCTTGTCCGTTTTTTTGAGTCACATTTTGCGAGCCAAAATATACATCTATTAAAGTTTTAAAACTTACCACTTTTGGATCGTATATAATTTCTACTGCTTCGGCATGTCCCGTTTTTCCCGTATTACTAGCTTCATAAGTAGGATTTTCGGTATGTCCGCCTGCATATCCAGATATAGACTCTTGAACTCCATTTACACTTTCGTAAATTGCTTCTACACACCAAAAGCATCCGCTTGCGAAATAAGCTTTTTCATACCCTTGGGTAGTTGCCTTTACTTCTACGGGAGTGGCATTAGAAAGTTCTTGGTTCTTTTTTTCTTGAGCGTTATGATTTCCACAGTTCATAAAAAATAAACTGGCAAAAGCAATCATTAAATTTTTCATAGGTTATTTTCTTTTATAAGTACCTTCTAGGTTTTTTTTACCTAAAATAGCATAATCTGTAGCTAATTTTTGATCTATCGTAAATCCTTTCCAGTCTAAGTTAAGTTGACTTCCGTTTCTTGTAATAGTAGCTATAATGTTATTCTTATCGAAATCTGCCCACGGGATAGGGTTTTTCTCTTCAATATTTCCACTTCCGTTTAAATAATGAATATTAACAACATCATTATCTTTGCTGAATTTCACTTGTATATCAATGCCTGCATTTTGATCTATACACAATGTGGCAGGGCCTTGAAAGTTTAACTCTATACAATTACATTCACACACATTATTCTCTGCATCGACTTTAATAAACTGACCGTTCCAATCTGCTATAGTCTTTTTGGTATTGGCTTCGGTTTCCTCACGACTAGCTTTTTCTTTCCGTTGTTGTTCGCTTTGCACAACATCATTAGACTCCGAAGTTGAAATTTCATTCTCCGCATCATTTTCTGAAGTAGAAGATTTTTTATTCTCTTGACACGCTAATGCTGTGATCATGATTAAGCCTATAAATAGCAATTTTTTCATGGTATAGATATTAAGTGTTTATAAATCTACGAGAAACATAAAAACTAAGTTCTCAATATTATGTTAATAAAAAAAGCCTCCCTGTAGATACAGAAAGGCTTTGTAATATGATATAAGCTATATTTCTACATCTTAGCAAACATGTTTTGCATTTTAAGCTTTTCTTCTTCAGCTAATTCTTGATCAACCAAAATTCTACCACTGTGCTCATCGGTAATTACTTTCTTACGACCTGCAATTTCCATTTGAATTTGAGGGGGAATCGTAAAGAATGATCCTCCAGAAGCACCTCTTTCGATAGCCACTACTGCCAATCCATTCTTAACGTTCTCTCTAATTCTCGTATAAGCTTTTACCAAACGCTCCTCCATATTATTTTTGTAATCTTCAGACTTTTTGATAAGCGCTTTTTCTTCTTTTTCGGTCTCGTTCAAGATCTCATTTAACTCTCCCTGCTTATGCTCTAAGTGAGATTGTCTTTGCTCCATTTTTTCTTTGGTAGCGGCGATCACCTCTTTCTTTTGCTCTATTTGAGCGTAAAATTCTTTTATATGCTTTTCAGCCAATTCAATTTCTAATTCTTGAAATTCAATCTCTTTAGAAATAGCATTAAACTCACGATTATTACGAACATTTTTTTGTTGCTCGTTGTATTTTATAATTAAACCGTTAGCTTCTTCTATTAAGATTTTCTTCCCCTTAATATCAACATCTACTCGCTCTAAATCTGAACTTAATTTTTCTAATCTTTTATTTAATCCAGCGACTTCATCTTCCAGATCTTCTACTTCTAGAGGTAACTCTCCTCGTACATTTCTAATTTCATCAATACGAGAATCTATTAATTGCAAATCGTATAATGCTCTAAGCTTTTCCTCTACGGTAACCTCTTTTTTCTTTGCCATAATCAACTATATTGAATTGGGTTGGTATTTTTTTGTGATAAAACGATTGCAAAATTAGGGAATTTTTTTGTAAGATAAGAATGTAATAAGTTTTTTGTGTACTGTTCACTTTCATAATGCCCTACATCTGCCAAAAGAATCTTAGCTTCAGCTTTAAAAAAATCATGATATTTTAAGTCGGCCGTAATATAAACATCTGCTCCTGATGCAATTGCAGCTTGTATACCAAATGCTCCGCTACCTCCCAAAACAGCTACTTTTTTAATTTTATTTCCCAACCTATTAGAATGTCGCACTACTCCCGTTTTAAAAACAGTCTTAATATGCGCTAAAAAATCATTTTCATCCATAGGCTTTTCTAATTCTCCCACCATACCTATCCCAATATGCTGATTAGTGTTTTCTAAACTAGACACTTCATAGGCTACTTCTTCATAAGGATGACTTGTTTTTAATGCAGATAAAACTTGTTTCTCTACGTGGGTAGCCAAAGTAACGTGTATTTGATTTTCTTCTTCTATTTGTAACTTACCATTTTCCCCCACTACAGGATTGGCTTCATCATTTGGTAGAAAGCTTCCTTTTCCTTCTTGTGTAAAACTGCAATGATCGTAATTTCCTATATTTCCTGCCCCTGCCGCAAATAAAGCATCTAATACTTTTTGGGTATGTTTTTTTGGCACGTAAGTAGTAAGTTTCTTGATCGTTTTACTTTGCGGAATTAAAACCTGACGTTGGTGTAAATTTAGCTGCTCACAAATCATATCATTTACTCCCTTAAAGCAATTATCTAAGGCCGTATGAATAGCATAAATCGCAATATGATGTTGTATAGCCTTAATGACTACGCGCTCTACATAAGATTTCCCCGTTAGAGATTTTAGCCCACCAAAAATAATAGGATGAAAAGCAACGATGAGATTACACTTATTTTCAATCGCTTCGTCAACCGTTACCTCTAGAGTATCTAAACTTACTAACACGCCGGTAACTTCTTGTTTTTCATCTCCCACCAAAAGGCCTACATTATCAAAATCTTCCGCGTAAGCGAGGGGAGCTAATTCTTCTAGACTTTTTGTAATATCTTTTACTATCATAAAAATTCTTTAAAAGGTAAATATAAAAATTATACCTTCGTCTTATGCAAATACTAAGAAAATTACTCTTTCCTTTCTCTATTCTTTATGGAATAATAGTTGGGTTTCGGAACAAGTTTTTCGACTGGGGAATTTTAACCTCGGCCTCCTATGATTTCCCTGTCATTACGGTGGGAAATTTAAGTATGGGTGGGACAGGCAAATCGCCTATGATAGAATATCTTATTGGCTTACTGCATCATAATTATCCTATTGCAACCTTAAGCAGGGGTTACAAACGAAAGACAAAAGGCTTTTTATTATTGAATGTAGCCAGTGATGCAAAAGATGTAGGTGATGAACCGCTACAGTTTAAAAACAAATTTCCTGAAGTTTTGGTAGCGGTAGATGAACACCGACAAAATGGAATTAAAAATTTAAGAAGTTTAGAGCAACCACCCGAAATTATTTTGCTAGATGATGCTTATCAGCATCGAAAAGTAACTGCAGGTTTTTCTATATTACTGACCGCATATGGTGATCTTTATTCTAAAGATATGATTTTACCTGCGGGGAATTTAAGAGAAACTACGAGCGGTGCCCATAGAGCTGATGTGATTATTGTAACCAAATGCGACTTAGATATTTCTAAAGAAGAAAAGAGAAAGATTAAAACCTCGTTAGCTATTAAATCACATCAAAAATTGTTTTTTACAGGTATTCATTACGAAAACTATTTTACCAACGGAGTACAGCAAATACCATTACAATTGATGGAAAATTTTAGTCTCGTTACCGGAATTGCTAAGCCACAACCTTTAGTAAACCATTTGAAGGAAAACGGACTTGATTTTGAACACTTCGCATACTCAGATCATCATCTCTTTACGGAAAAAGAACTCCAGGAACTAAGAAGTCTTTCGCTAATTGTCACTACCGAAAAAGATTTTATGAGATTGAAGGAGCATTTACCTCATGACAAATTATTTTACCTCCCCATAAAAACGGTATTTCTTGAAGATCAAGAAGTTTTTGATAAGGAAGTTATGAGTTTTGTTGCGCAAGCTTAAGCACCTTGTATATCTTTTGGTAGAAAAGTTCAGTTTTGTAAGGCTTAGGGATAATATCAGTAAAACCGTGATGAAAAAATTGATCATCTTTATCATCTAAACTTACTGCCGTTAACGCTATTATAGGTGTAACACTATCATTTTTTCTAATGATCTCTGTGGCCTCTATTCCATCCATCACAGGCATATGAATATCCATTAAAATAAGATCATAACTAAATTTATTGACCAGATCTAAGGCTACTTTTCCATTTTCTGCAACCTCGCAAATAATATTTTTCCTTAATAAAATTTTCTCAGTGATTTTTTGATTTAGTTTATTATCGTCTACAATTAATATCTTTTTGTGATGAAGAATTTTAGTAATATCATCTTCTAAAATACTGAGGTTAGCATCATCTTTCTCTGGGTTTTCTATACTTCTCACTACCTTTTTAAAAGTGACATCAAAATAAAATTTAGAGCCACCTCCTTTTTCACTTTCTAAGAAAATTTTGCTTCCTAAAAATAGTAATAAATTTTTCACTATTGGAAGTCCAAGTCCCGTACCTCCATAAGTCACATTTGTTTCATCGTGTCCTTGATTGAAATTTTTAAAAATTGATTTATGGTATTTAGGATCTATACCTACCCCATTATCTACAATTTCAAAACGCACATAGGCATCATCTTTATCTTCCTTAAGTAAGCTTAAGTTAATCCACACATCCCCATCTTCTGAAAATTTGATGGCATTAGAAACCAAATTCATTAAAACTTGAGAGATCTTAAGCATATCACCGTTTAATTTATCGGGGATCTGCTCATCTATATACATATGTATAGCTACATTTTTATCTTTAGCTAATTTTTTAAAGGACTTATAAAAATCGTCCATTCTTAGCCTTAAATTAAAATCTGTATCTATTTTTTTTACTTTCTTTGCCGATAGCTTATTAAGATCTAAGATGTTATTAATAAGAGATAATAAATGCTCTCCCGAATATTTTAGAGAATTTAAATGTTCTTCTTGGTCTTTACTAGGATTTTCTTGCAATAATAGATAGGTTAACCCTGTAATCGCATAAATTGGAGTTCTTAATTCATGTGTAATAGTAGAAAGAAAATTTTCTTTAATTTTATTGGCCTGTTCTGCTTTTTCTTTGGCTTCAAAAAGTTGTTTATTCTTTTTTTGAAGCAGCTTGTTTGCTCCTGCTCTTAAGTTATTATTCTTATATAAGGAAAGGGTCAATAAGGACAAGATCGTAATGAGAAGCACGCTTAAAATAATCGCTAACTGATTAAACTTAAGTGACTTTTCTTGTTCTAAATTGGTTTTCTCTAGCTCTAAGATTTTACCTTCTACTACTGGAAAAGTTTCATCATTCAATATCGTCTTCCCAGTAACATCTTTTACAAAAGCATTTTTAATACTATTTACTTTTTTTAGACATTCTAAAGCTTTTTCGAGGTTATTTTCCCTTTCGTATATGACACTCAATAAATTTAAGCTCTTAACTTGCATGGAATAGTCTTCTCTTCTTTGAGCTAACTCGTAGGTTAGTTTTGCATATTCAAAAGAGAGCTCTAATTCTTCTTTTTGAAAATAGCCTGTCGCAGATTCATAATACTTCTCTGTAAGTATAGCTAAACTATCTATTTGAACTGTTTGCGTAGAAATATTATTTACATCTACCTTTTCTTCCTGCGGAGTATTAGGTAAGGTGTTCTCATAGTTAATGTTGCCAGAAATTACAGGGAAGGCAAGCAGAGAAAAAAGTAAAAAAAGGAGTATTCTAGTATTCACATGTTAATTTAAGAAAATAAATATAATCAATTTAATTTTTTAAAGCTATTATCATATCTATAATCCTATGGCTATAGCCATACTCATTATCATACCAACCTATTAATTTCACTAGATGCCCATCTATTACCGAGGTCATTTGTGCATCGAAAGTACAAGAATACGGGGTTCCTACAATATCTATAGATACAATAGGATCTTCGGTATACTGTAAAATTCCTTTAAAATGATTTTCTGAAGCTGTTTTAAAAAGCTGATTGATCTCTTCTATAGAAGTTTGATTTTTCACATTTAAAGTCATATCCGTTAAGGAACCATTAGGAACTGGCACCCGAATGCCACACCCCCCAATAACTGAAGCTAAATCTGGAAAAATTTTGGTTAATGCCTTTGCTGCTCCTGTGGTAGTAGGAATAATAGATTGAGCTGCCGCCCTAGATCTTCTTAAGTCTCTATGGGGTTTGTCGTGCAAACTCTGGTCTGAAGTATAGGAGTGTACCGTAGTAATATAAGCTTGTTCAACTTGAAAAGCATCATGTACTATTTTAAGCATTGGAGCTGCATTATTAGTAGTACAACTTGCGTTGGATATAATTTGATCTTCTTTTGAAATAGAGGAATCATTGACACCAAATACAATGGTTTTAATATCATCATCTATGGGAGGAACTGAAAGAATAACATGCTTAATGTTATTCTTAAGATGACCTTCCAACTCCCTTCGTTTTTTAAATTTCCCTGTAGACTCCACTACTAACTCTACATCTTGTGGCCACTTTATTTCTTTAGGATGTTCATCATTTAATAAATCATAAGATTGCTGATTTACTAAAATTGCATTTTCAGTATAGCTTACCTCTAGAGGTAGAACCCCATGAATACTATCATATTTAAGAAGATGAGACAAAGTTTTAGCATCAGCTAAATCATTTATCGCTACTACTTCAATTTCAGGATGGTTCAATAAGATTCTAAAAAGACCTCTACCAATTCTCCCAAAACCATTAATCCCAATTTTAATTTTATTGGCCATCGCTTTGCTTATGTAAGCTTAAGTTAAGTGTTTTTGAGCCTTATAAGAAGAGCGTACCAAAGCTCCGCTTTCAACGTGTCTAAATCCTAAGTCTAAGCCTATTTCTTCATATTTCTTAAACTGATCTGGAGTTATGAACTGCTGTACTGGTAAATGTTTCTTACTAGGTTGGAGGTATTGACCAATAGTTACAATATCTAGGTTGACGCTGCGTAAATCTTTTAGCGTTTGTATCACTTCTTCTTCCTTCTCCCCTAAACCTAACATAATTCCAGATTTGGTTCTCTCAATACCATTATCCTTTAAGTATTTTAAAACCGCTAAACTCCGATCATACTTTGCTTGGATACGCACCTCTCTCGTAAGACGCTTTACCGTTTCCATATTATGAGAAACCACTTCGGGTTTTACTGCTATAATTCTATCGATGTGTCTCTCTACCCCCTGAAAATCGGGAATAAGCGTTTCTAAAGTAGTGGTTGGATTCATTCTTCGAATAGACTTTACCGTCTCTTCCCAAATTATAGAACCCATATCTTTTAAATCGTCTCTATCTACACTTGTAATTACCGCATGTTTGATATCCATCAATTTTATAGAACGGGCTACTTTCTCTGGTTCATCCCAATCTACATTTTCTGGACGTCCTGTTTTAACCCCGCAAAAACCACAACTACGTGTACAAACATTTCCTAATATCATAAAAGTAGCTGTACCCTCACTCCAGCATTCTCCCATATTAGGGCAGCTCCCAGAAGTACAAATAGTATGCAAATCATACTTATCTACTAATTTTCTAAGATTGGTATATTTTTTACCTGTAGGTAATTTTACGCGTAACCACTTAGGTTTCGCTTTTGGTTTTTCTTTTACAAGAGTTTCAACAGACATATAAGAAAATTTAGAAAGCAAAGGTAAAGAAATTTGAATGTATATGGAATGGATTTTACTTCTTATTGATTGCTTTTACAGATGTAAATATCAATAAAACTTATTCCCGATGTGTAATACTTTCAGCTAACAATTTTTTAGCGCGTAACAGTTTAACCTTTACATTATTAATGGGCTCGTTAAGTATTTCTGCTATCTCTTTGTAAGACATCTCTTTAAAATACCTATAGCGAATAACTTCTTCGTAGTGGGGTTTTAATTGTTTGATGTGGAAAAGTAAATTAGCTAAGTTTTGTTCTGCTATAAGTTGGTCTTCCACCGTCGGACTCTCGTCGACAATGTTTTTAGCGGCTAATTTATCTACTCGAGTGGTTTGAAGCGAATTAACTCTCTTAGAGTCTATATGAATATTTTTTGAAATGGTAATAAGCCAAGTTTTAAACTTATAATTCTCATTATAAGTGGCTATTTTATCAAAAGCACGACTAAAAGTCTGTATACTAATTTCTTCGGCTTCATATTCGTTATTGGTCTTTTTTAACTGAAATCTATACACATCATTCCAAAAGAAATCTAATAAGAATTGGAAGGAAATTTGATTTCCTACTTTAGCTTTTGCGATATGATCTTTTATTTCTGTCAAAAAATTATTTCCAATGTATGGGTTTTGAGAACTTGTTATGCATAAAGATAATCATTTGCGTACTCAACAATACTATTTCTTGAAAAGGTAAGAACCATAAGAGTCCTTTCTCTTTTAATAATTGGGAAGCTTTACCAATAATTATATATTGTAATGCTATTTTTATAAACATAAATGAAACTACCCAATAAAGAAAATCAAAATTGATAAAAGCTAAAACGATTGCTAATACCCAAAACAACACCTGACTTACATAATAAAGACCCAGTAGAAGTTGGTGTTTAGTTTTATAATGTTGTGAAGTAGATACGTGCCTTCTTTTTTGTATGTACCAATCTTTCCACGTTATTTTGGGTTCACTTTTAGTAAATCCTTCTTCCTCTAAAAGCAGGGCTACATTTTTAGAGGTCGCAACAGCGTTAATGAAAAGGTCGTCGTCTCCAGATAAAATATTCATATGATCTACAAACCCATTATTAGCATAAAAAAGCTGAGAGGTATAAGCAAGATTTCTACCTACTCCCATATATGGAGTACCTAAAAAAGCATAAGAAAAATACTGAGTAGCTGTAATTAAAGTTTCGTAGCGAATTATCTTATTTAGAAATGATTTTTCTACCGTTTCATAGGCTCCGTAGCCTAAAACAATTTCTTTATCTGCATTAAATTGAGACGACATTAAAGCTAACCACTCTTTGCTTTCTGGTTTACAGTCCGCATCGGTAAATATTAGATGGGCATGGCTAGCCTTTTTTATTCCCAGTGTAAGTGCGTATTTTTTATTTCCCCAGAAACGTTCATTATTTTGAACATTCACAATTTTTATTCTAGCGTCTTTTTTCTGAAAAGACTCTATAATATCTAATGTGTTATCTACAGAACAATCATTAACAAGCACGATCTCAAAATCTGGATGAGATTGATCTAAGAAATAAGGTATGTTTAGTTGTAAAGATTCAGCTTCATTCTTTGCACAAATTACAAGAGAAACTGGTAGATGGTTTTGTTTTGAGGCAATAACTCTTTTCTTCTTATAAGAGAATAAGAAGATTCCAAAAGAAAAAAAATATAAAAAGTTAATCGCTGCGATGCCTACAAAGACAAAGAAAATAATTTGCGACATTAATATAACTTATTGCACATTTTCTTTACCACACTCTGCTTCGTCTGGCATTTTACCACAAAAACCACAAGGCTCACCTCCTTTATTAAGAAACGGACTTTGACTAGCGCAAGTTCCTGCAAACTCACCGTCTTTTTTGGCCCAAATTTTTATAGCAATTCCCGCGAAAGCTACTGCTAATAATACGATTGTTAAGACTATTAATTTCATAATGCAAAAATACGACATTAGTAGGTTATAGAAAAATGTTGAGGATATTTAATAAAGAATTTACACTATTTAACTAAAATTTAGGGCGTTGAAAAACACCTGTACACTCTAATCCTATATCTTAGCATCATAATTCAACTAAAAATTATTATTATGAAACTGAACAAATTAGTAATGTTAGCTCTAGTGTCTCTATTCACTTTCGCTTCTTGTCAAGATGAAAAGAAAGACAAAGAAAATGAGATAGAAATGAATGAGAACGAAATGGATGCTAACGAAACATCTATGGAGGCTGAAAAGGAAGCTGAAAAAACTGAGATGAATTTAGCACAGATCACCATGAATTCTAACAAGCACACCACTTTGGTTTCTGCCGTACAAGGTGCAGGAATGGTGGCAAAATTAGAATCTGAAGGTCCTTTTACCATTTTCGCTCCGACAAACGAAGCATTTAATAAACTTCCAAAAGGAACAGTTGAGAGCCTAATGAAACCAGAAAGTAAAGAAAAGTTAGAAGGTGTATTAAGCTACCACATTATTCCAGGAGAAGTAGATTCTAAGAAATTGGTAGATCTTATTAATTCTAATGAAAGTAAAAAATATACGCTTGTTACCGCTAATGATGGTAAGATTGACGCTACAATTGAAGACGGAAAAGTAATGTTAACCGATGCAAATGGTAACAAAGCTACTGTAACAGATGTAGACATGAAAGGATCAAACGGTTACGTACATTCTATCGATGCCGTTTTAATGAGAAAGTAAGAGTAAGTTAAGTAAGTAGATTGAGTTAAGTTAGATTGAAGAGCAGGTTTTGAAATTTCAAAACCTGCTCTTTTTTTATTCAATCACATTTACTTCCATTTCTAAATGAATACTAAACATTTTAAGTATTTCTGCTTGTATTTCTTGGGCTAATTGATACAGCTCTGCTCCCGTGGCATTCCCGTAATTCACCAATACTAAAGCTTGATTTCTATGTACTCCTGCATCATTCTTTCGAATTCCCTTAAAACCTGCTTTTTCAATAAGCCACCCTGCAGGAACTTTCACTTCCGTAGCTGAAATAGGATATGAAGGAATTTCGGGATATTTCTCTACTAACTTATTAAAATCTGTTATCGTAATAACAGGATTTTTAAAAAAACTTCCGCTATTCCCAAGTTCTTTTGGGTTAGGTAATTTGGAAGAGCGAATAGAAATAACAGCATCAGAAACATCTTTTATCGTAGGATTACTGATATTTTGTTTTTCTAATTCCTCTAAGATTGCTCCGTAACCCGTATAAAGCTTGTGTTCAATCTTCGTTAACCTAAATAACACACTAGAAATAACGTACTTATCTTTATTTTCATTTTTAAAAGTAGAGTTTCTGTATCCAAAATTACATTCTTCCTTTGTGAAAGTTCGGGTTTGCAAAGTCTGCTTATGAACAGCTTCGCAACTCACAAAAGAATCTTTTAATTCTACTCCATAAGCTCCTATATTTTGTATAGGACTAGTACCCACATTTCCTGGAATTAAAGAGAGATTTTCTATTCCTCCAAAATCTTGTTCTATACACCAGCGTACAAATTCATGCCAGTTTTCACCTGCCTGCGCTCGTACATAAACAAACCCCTCTTCTTCTTTTTCTATCGTTTTCCCCTTTAGGTCGATATGAAGAATGGTTTTGTCTATATTCTTTAAAAGTAAAATATTACTTCCTCCCCCCAAAACCAATATTTCATGAGCGTAAACCTGTTGCAGAACTTCTTTTAGTTCGTCCACACTGCTCACAGATACAAACGCTTTCGCGGAAACATCTATACCAAAGGTATTGTGGTTTTTTAAAGAATAATTTTTATGATGCTCCATGAATTTCGTTATACTTTTTCAAGGCAGCTTTTAAAATTTCAATTGCTTCTAAAAGGTGTTCTTTTTCTAAAACATAAGCAATTCTTACTTGGTTCATTCCTGTTTTAGGAGTAGAATAAAATCCTTCTGCAGGAGCGACCATGACAGTTTTTCCATCTTTATCAAAACTCTCTAATAACCATTTTGCAAAATGATCGGCATCAGCTACAGGTAACTGCGCTATACAATAAAATGCTCCATTTGGTTTTGCTACTTCTACACCTTCAATAGATTTTAAACCTTCAATTAAAGTATCTCTTCGGTCAACATACTCTTCAATTACATCATCAAAATAGGATTGTGGTGTATCTAAAGCTGCTTCACTAGCGATTTGAGCAAAGGTTGGCGGACTTAATCTTGCTTGTGCAAATTTCATCGCCGTACTTATTAATTCTTTATTTTTTGATACCAAACAACCTATTCTTGCTCCGCACATACTGTAGCGCTTAGAAACAGAATCAATCATGATAGCATTTTGCTCTAGTCCTTCTTGGTTCATTACCGAATGATGTTTTAATCCTTCGTAAGCAAACTCTCTATAAACTTCATCTGCCACTAAAAACAAATCATATTTTTTCGCTAAAGCGGAAAGCTGATCCATTTCATCTTTTGTATATAAATAACCTGTAGGGTTACCAGGATTACAAATAACAATTGCCTTGGTTTTATCGGTGATTAATTTTTCAAATTCAGAAACTGGAGGTAGGGCAAATCCATCTTCAAATTTCGCTTGTACAGGTACTACATTCACACCTGCGCTGGTAGCAAATCCGTTATAGTTCGCGTAAAAAGGTTCTGGGATAATCACTTCATCATTCGGATCGGTAATACTACCCATCGCAAACAATAAAGCTTCAGATCCTCCTGTGGTAATGATAATATCTTCTGCTTCAACGGGAAGACCTACTTTTTGGTAATATTTAGCAAGTTTCTCACGGTAGGTAGCAAATCCAGCAGAATGACTATAAGAAATAATTTCTAAATCATTATTTTTAACCGCATCTAAAGCAACTTGCGGGGTTTTAATATCGGGCTGACCAATATTTAAATAAAATATTTCTTTTCCTTGCTTTGTAGCTTCTTCAGCATAAGGAACTAATTTTCTAATTGGAGATTCTGGCATAGCCAGACCTTTGGAAGATATTGAAGGCATAATTAAATTTTTACGCAAATTTGCAAAAAAATAAAGTAAATACCTTCATTCTTGGGCATAAAAAAAGCCCTTTTAAAAAGGGCTTTCTAAGTCTAATTTTTTATTATTTTTCTAAGACACTTCGAGTATCTTTTTTATTGATAGTTCCTTTTATCTTTAATGGAATAGGAGAATTATCAACGTTTGCATAAACCGTTACCGTTTTTCTAATTGGCCCAGGTCTTTTTGTGTCATACTTTACTTTAATCACACCAGTTTTTCCTGGAGCAATAGGATCTTTTGGCTTTTCTGGCACTGTACAACCACACGTAGACTTTACATCACTAATTACTAAAGGCTCATCACCTACATTAGTAAATGTAAAAGATCTAACACCATCACTTCCATATTCGATAGTACCATAATCAATGGTTTCTTCATCAAACTTGATTTCAGCTTGAGCACTAACTGCTAAAGAAGTAAAAAGTGCTATTGCACAAACAATAAGATTTTTCATAATTTTTAAATTTGTGACTAAATTAAAAGTTATTTTCAATTATACCAAATAATAAGAATAACAAATTTTAATCTTTTAAAATAGTCATTATATAAGTACTTTTGTATACTTAATTCAAAAATTAGACCAAAATGGCTATTGCTGCTACCTATAACGCTAAAGAAACAGAAGATAAATGGTATTCGTATTGGATGGAAAATAATTATTTTCATTCAGAAGTCAACGATAAAGAACCTTACACCATTGTAATTCCTCCGCCAAACGTTACAGGAGTATTGCATATGGGACATATGCTCAATAACACCATACAAGATGTTTTAATACGTAAAGCAAGACTCAAAGGTCTTAATGCATGTTGGGTTCCAGGAACAGATCATGCCAGTATTGCTACAGAAGCTAAAGTAGTAAACAAGCTTAAAGAAGAAGGCATTAATAAAAATGACCTTTCTCGTGAAGAGTTTTTAGAACACGCTTGGGAATGGACCCACAAACATGGAGGTATAATTTTAGAACAGTTAAAAAAACTCGGAGCTTCTTGTGACTGGGAACGTACCAAATTTACCATGGATGATGATTTATCTAAATCGGTAATTAAAGTATTTGTAGACCTTTACAAAAAAGGACACGTTTATCGAGGATATCGAATGGTTAACTGGGATCCGCAAGCAAAAACTACTCTGAGTGATGAAGAAGTTATTCATGTAGAAAAAGAAGGTAAATTATACTATATTAATTATGCGATTGAAGGAAGTAATGATGTTTTAACCATCGCTACCACTAGACCAGAAACTATTTTTGGAGATACCGCAATTTGTATTAATCCTAATGATGAGCGGTTTGCTCATCTAAAAGGTAAAAAAGCAATTGTTCCTATATGTAACCGAGTAATTCCTATTATTGAAGATGAATATGTTGACTTAGAATTTGGGACAGGCTGCTTAAAAGTGACACCAGCTCACGATGAAAACGATAAAAACCTAGGAGATAAACATCAATTAGAGATTATAGACATTTTTAATGATGATGCTACTTTAAATAGTTATGGTTTACACTATGAAGGGAAAGATCGTTTTGATGCTCGAAGAGATGTAGTAAAAGAACTAGAAACACTTGAGCTTTTAATTAAAACTGAAACTCACATTAATAAAGTAGGAATTAGCGAGCGTACAGGCGCAGTAATAGAGCCTAAATTAAGTGATCAATGGTTCTTAAAAATGAAAGAACTTGCACAACCTGCTCTAGATGCAGTTTTAGAAAAGGAAGTTGCTTTAGTTCCTGAAAAATTCATCAATACTTATCGTCATTGGATGGAAAATGTTCGAGATTGGAACATTTCACGTCAGTTATGGTGGGGTCATCAAATTCCGGCTTATTTCTACGGAGATGGAAAGGAAGATTATGTCGTAGCAGAAACTAAGGAAGAGGCGTTAAAAATTGCCCAAGAAAAAACAGGTAATAAAGAGCTTGCTTTAGAAGATTTAACTCAAGATGAAGATGCATTAGACACTTGGTTCTCTTCTTGGTTGTGGCCTATGAGTGTGTTTAACGGAATTTTAGAGCCCGACAATAAAGAAATCAACTACTACTACCCTACTAATGATTTGGTGACAGCTCCCGAAATTCTATTTTTCTGGGTTGCCCGAATGATTATTGCAGGTTATGAGTATCGTGGAGAAAAACCTTTTAATAGCGTTTACCTTACCGGAATTGTAAGAGACAAGCAGCGCCGAAAAATGAGTAAATCTTTAGGAAACTCTCCAGATCCTTTAATGTTGATAGAAAAATATGGAGCAGATGGAATAAGAGTGGGGATGTTACTTTCTTCTCCTGCCGGTAATGATTTAATGTTTGATGAAGATTTATGTAAACAAGGAAGTGGCTTTGTAAATAAAATCTTTAATGCATCTCGACTTATACTTAATTGGGAAGTTGATGAGAACAAATCACAACCAGAATATTGTAAAACGGCTATTACTTGGTACGAAGCTAAGTTTCAAAAAGCCTTAAAAGAGCTGGAAGATCACTATAGCAAATATAGAATTAGTGATGCTTTAATGACTACCTACAAATTAGTGTGGGATGACTTCTGCTCTTGGTTCTTAGAAATGATTAAACCTCCATTTGGAGAAAAAATAGATGCAACCACTTACCAGAGTGCCATTAGCATATTAGAAGATAATCTAAAAATCTTACATCCTTTTGTCCCTTTTATTTCCGAAGAAATTTGGCAAAATATTAAAGATCGAAGTAGTGAGGAAGCATTAATTATTGCAGAATGGCCAAAGCAAACATCTATCGATGATAAATTTATTACTGATTTTGAAACGGTAAAAGAAATTATATCAGGGATAAGAACTATTAGAAAAGAAAAAAACATTTCTTTTAAAGACACTATTAAATTAAGTGTGATTAATAATGAAAAACTGAGTAGTTCGTATGATAGTATTATTGCTAAATTAGGAAATATTGAAAAAATCACTTACGTGGAAGAGCAGTTAGCCAATAGCATGTCTTACCGAGTAAAATCTAATGAATATTTTATTCCTATGATCGGCGCAATTGATGTAGAGGAGGAAATAAGTAAGCTGACGGAAGAGCTAAAATATCAACAAGGATTTTTAAATTCCGTAAAGAAAAAACTTTCTAATGAACGCTTTGTAAATAACGCTCCAGAAAAAGTAGTCGCTATCGAAAAGCAAAAACAAGCAGATGCTGAAGCTAAAATAGAAGCTATCGAACAAAGTTTAGCTAGTTTAAAATAAATCTTATAGAAAACATAAAATATTTTGTAAGTCGGTTTATTCACGTAGTTTTGGACAAACCAAAAATTATATTATTATGATAAAAGTAGTTAGAACATTAGCAGTAGCAGCTATCGTAAGTGTATCTCTTGTTAGCTGTAGAGAAGAAAGTAAAGAAACTAAAACTGTAGAAGGCATCGAGGTTACCGAAGAAGCTCAAGTTGAAGTTAGCGAAGATGGGGAAAAGGTAGAAATTCAAGATGGGAATACCGACATCAAAGTAAAAAAGGATGAAAACGGAAACATTGAGAAAAAGAAAATCGATGGAGAAAATAGAGATGTAAAAATTAAAATGGAAGACGGCAACGTGGAAAAGAAAAAGGTAGATATAGATAACTAATCTCCTTTTAAAAAAAACAAAACCCCCAAAATACATATTTTGGGGGTTTTGTTTTTTTATTAGATGCTAAAGAACTTTTAGAGCGTTTTAGCATTCTTAACCTTTTGCTTTGTAAGACCTTTATCTAACACATCCTTCATATCTGAAACATAATGAAAAGTTAATCCTTTTAGGTAATCTTCTTTAATCTCTTCAATATCTTTTTTATTCTCTTCACAAAGAATGATTTCTTTTATATGAGCACGTTTAGCTGCAAGAATTTTTTCTTTAATTCCGCCAACAGGCAAAACTTTTCCTCGCAAAGTGATCTCTCCTGTCATCGCCAGACTTTTCTTCACTTTTCGCTGTGTAAATAAAGAAACTAGTGATGTTAACATAGTAATCCCAGCACTAGGTCCATCTTTAGGCGTTGCCCCTTCTGGAACGTGGATGTGGACATTATATTTGTCAAAAATATCTGCAGGGATTCCAAATTCGTCTGCATTTGCTTTAATATATTCCATAGCGATTGTCGCCGACTCTTTCATCACCTTACCTAAATTTCCAGTAACACTAAGGTTTCCTTTTCCTTTAGATAAAATAGACTCTATAAATAAAATATCACCACCTACTCTTGTCCAAGCAAGACCAGTTACTACACCAGCAACTTCATTATTTTCATATTTATTTCTTTCTAATCGTGCAGGCCCAAGAACATCAACAATATCTTCATTACTAATCTTAACATTGTATTCTTCTTCTAAGGCTATGCTTTTTGCCACATACCTAACTACTTTAGCAATTTGTTTTTCTAAGCCTCGAACTCCAGATTCTCGAGTATATCCTTCTACAATTTTAGTTAACTGCGCTTTACCGACTTTAATTTGGTCTGCTTTTAACCCATGCTCAGTAATTTGCTTAGGTAATAAGTGGCGTTTAGCTATTTCTACTTTTTCTTCAATAGTATAGCCAGTCATGTTTATGATCTCCATTCGATCCCTAAGCGCCGGTTGTATAGTATTTAAACTGTTAGAGGTAGCGATAAACATTACTTTAGATAAATCGAATCCCATTTCTAAGAAATTATCGTGGAATTCAGAATTTTGTTCTGGATCTAAAACTTCTAGTAATGCAGATGAAGGATCTCCTTGATTGCTATTACTTAATTTATCAATTTCATCTAAAACAAATACTGGATTACTAGTTCCTGCCTTTTTTAGACTTTGAATAATCCTACCTGGCATAGCACCAATATAAGTCTTACGGTGACCTCTTATTTCAGCTTCATCGCGAAGCCCTCCTAAAGAAATTCTAACATACTCTCTACCCAAAGCCTCTGCAATAGATTTACCTAAGGAAGTTTTACCTACACCTGGAGGTCCGTAAAAACATAAAATTGGTGATTTCATATCATCACGTAACTTAAGTACAGCAAGATATTCAATGATACGACGTTTTACTTCTTCAAGTCCATAATGATCTCTATCTAGTATTTTTTGCGCTCTTTTTAAATCAAATTTATCTTTACTGAATTCGTCCCAAGGCAATTCTAAAAATAGATCTAAATAATTGCGTTGAATAGAATACTCAGCCACCTGAGGATTCATACGTTGCATTTTAGCCAATTCCTTTTTAAAATGCTCTCCTACTTTCTTTCCCCATTTTTTCTTTTTAGCCAACTGGCGCATGTCTTCAATTTCAGATTCTGAAGAAACTCCGCCCAATTCTTCTTGAATCGTTTTCATTTGTTGATGCAAGAAATACTCACGCTGTTGCTGACTCATATCACTCTGCACCTTAGATTGAATATCATTTCTAAGTTCTAACTTTTGAAACTCTGTATTCATATACTTTAAAGTAGCTAAAGCTCTATTTCTAAGATCATTCATTTCTAAAAGTTCTTGTTTTTCCTTAACGGAAAGACTCATATTAGAAGAAACGAAATTGATAAGAAATGAAGGACTTTCTATATTCTTTATAGCAAATGACGCTTCAGAAGGTATTGACGGACTGTCTTTAATGATCTGTAAAGACAAATCTTTTACAGAATCAACTATCGCAGAAAACTCTTCATTATCTTTCGCAGGTTTTTCTTCTTTTATTGATGAAATACTTGCTTTTAAATAAGGGTCTTCTTGTAAGATCTCTTCAATTTGAAATCTCTTTTTACCTTGGATAATTACAGTCGTATTTCCATCAGGCATTTTTAAAACTCTCAATATTTTAGCAACTACTCCAACTTTATTGATGTCTTTTGCTTCAGGATTCTCTACCTCGCCATCTTTCTGAGATACAACTCCAATAGTTTTAGATCCGTTATTAGCGTCATTAATTAAAGTTATAGATTTGTCTCTACCTGCAGTAATAGGAATTACAACTCCAGGGAATAAAACCGTATTCTTTAAAGGAAGTATAGCTAACTCATTTGGCAAGTCTTCTTTATCAATCTCTTCTTCATCTTCTGGTGTCATTAGTGGAATTAATTCTGCATCTTCATTAATATCTTGAAATGACAAATTGTCTAAGCTAAATATATTTGATTTTCCCATTTTATATCTTTGGTCAAACTGTCAGTAAAACAGTTTATAATTTATAATAATTAATTTATTTGCATCTCCCTAAGTCTACTGTAAGGATAGTCTATAATAGGACAATTCTTGTGCCAATAAAATATTTAAAGAATATATCTATTGAAATTTAAAAATTACTTTTTACTGTTCTTGTATTTATGAGGTTAATTAAGAAATAGTAATTGGTGGTTGAAGATAGGGATTTAATTGACTTTAAAAAAAAGGATAAAAAAAAACCCTTCACTTGTATCAAGTGAAGGGTTTATAAACTTACCATTTGGTAAGTAAAAAAG
>NZ_VRLS01000071.1:0-24147 GCF_008017825.1 Mesonia sp. K4-1 | reverse complement strand
AATAGCTTGGTTATCTTAATTTCTATCTTGGTTCTCTTATTTACGTATATAGGGATTAACCAATTGATTTTTAGAGAGGATTTTGAACTCAATTTATTGAATTCACCTCTTTTACCTATTCCCGAGACTGGAATCTTTCTATTGTCGTGGTTCATTCCAATATTGGAATTGCTAGCTATTTTCTTATTACTATGGTCTCGTACGTATCTCCTAGGATTATATCTGGGTATATTCCTATTCATTATGTATACATCTTACAGCTTGGGAATCCTTTATTTCGCATCTTATATTCCATGCTCGTGTGGAGGGATGCTAAAATTCCTTTCCTGGAAACAACAATTATGGGTAAGTCTAGGTGGTTTGATGATGGCAATTCTGACATTTTATTTTAACAAAACAGTAAAAAAAGTATAAAAATTTTTGTTGCGCAACAATACAGGAGTAAGCCGAAAACCTGTAGAAAAGAGTAGGCATAATAGAAACATTAAATTTATACATTATGAAAAATGTAAAGAAAGTGATGCCTATTATGGCATTCGTATTGGCCGTAGGTCTGGCATTTGCCAATAAAGCAGATGTACAAACCGCTGGTTGGATTGATTTGAACGGCGTTGCTACCCAAATTAACGGTGATCCTTGTACCCAAGGAAGCAATGACTGTAGAGTGTATTTTGCTGATAATCCTGGAATGTTTTATAACGTTTATGAAACACAGAATTTAGAAGTTATAAAAACCAGTACTTCACCAAACCCACATTTAATTGTTAAATAACTTTAAAAGCCCCGGGGGAAAACCCTCCGGGGTTCTTATTTTAAAAAATATTTATTATTCTACCTCAGGTTTATTTTTTAACATAAATAAAAAGTGATTATCTTTTGTTAAGTATTTTTGAGCAGTTTTGGCTAAATCATTTACTGTTAAAGATTGTACATAGGCTTCTATTTTATCAGCATTCACCCAAGGCTCATCATAACGATAATGGCGATATAAACGATCTAACATGGGCTGTGCTTTTCGCAGGTTTGAAGCATCATATTTTGCATTAAAATAGAAACGCTTCACATCTTCTAATACCGCCTGTTGTCCTTTTCCCATTTTTATATTTTCAATAATTTTATCGATATCTTTTAATACAAGTCCCACGTCTTCTTTACTGGTGGGTATATTGAGGATGGTATGGTTTCGTTTTAAAGTTCTATTCACCACACTTCCCGCTGTAGAAAAAAATACCCCTCGCTTATTTACATAGCGTATGCTCTGTAAATGAATCGCAATACTCAGTCCTATCACTTTTAATTTTATTTCATCCTGCCAAGCATATTTTCCTTGGTAAGAAGATACATAATCCCAACGTAGGCGAACATTTTCAATAGGTTGAATAGGATAAAATTCTTGGGTCAAGGGAGCCAAGTCCCATACATTATTGTCCATTTCCTTATTTGTTTTCTTGTCTGTTCGATCAGGAAAGTCATCCGGTAAATTTCCCAAGTACTGATTTAGTAAAGGAAGTAGTTGTTCTTGATCAAAAGTTCCTGTTAAGATAAATGTAAAGTTAGAAGCATTCCTAAAAACAGTCTCATAAACATTATATGCCCTCTCTAGTTCTACCTTTTTTACAGCCTTAATTCTTGACGTGCCTTTTAAGGAAGGGGTACTATCCTCTAATGTCTGCTGAATGTGATAATTAAAATCTACTTCCTCAATGCCATATGGCGGATTAAGGTAATTGTTCCTTTCTTTCTGAAGCCAGTCGTTAAAAGCAATTTTGTCTTTTCTAGGTTCGGCAAAATACAGATACAACAACTGCAATAAGCTTTCTAACTCCTTTAGGTTAGCTTCTCCTTTTACACCACTTTCCGCATAGTCTATATACGGGTATAAATTTACTGAAGGAAAATTTTCTTTCTTCAAAGCAGCCAATTCAAATTTATCCATATCCTTGACCCCAGCATTTTTAACAATTTCTGCAGCAAAAGTGGCATGGGGAATATTTTTAGGAGCAAAACTTCGTATTCCTTCCTTACTAAACCCATGCAGACTAATTTTATTATTTTCTGATTTCTCCTTCACTACATCCGTAGGTTTTAAAATAAGTTGCACTCCATTCTCCAAGCATACTTCGGTAACCCCTGTTATGGCGGCGGCTTTTATCTTATATTTTTTAGCACCCTGTGTTTCAAGTGGATGTGTGGGTAAGAGATTATTTAAAGAGGTCGATTCTTTTTCTAAACGGGTGTCTACCGCATTTGCCCTTCTTATCCATCTCCGCAGTTGTTTTTCAGTAAAATTCGTGTTCGTATTTTTAGGAGTAATAACGACCATATCATCGGGCATGGTGGAATGTTCTTTAAGATATGCATTCATCTCCTCTAGGCTTATACCTTTAAGAATTTGATTCAACAATTGATGTTTATCTCTGGGTAGTGCTTCTTGTCTCACAAAGTGGTTCTTCATCTCATACATCCAATACTCTGGTTGATGAACCTGAACCCGATTTAACGTTTGAAGGTAATTCGTTTTTAATGCAGACCATTCACTTTCCTTGGTTCCATATTGTTGTAGGGATTTTAAAATGCCCGCGGTAAATTGTACCCCTTCTTTTTCAAATTCATTTTCTACAGAAATATGAACCTCAGTTACTGGGAGGTTTTTATTTTTAATGCTATAAACATTATAGGGAGTATTGTAAGTATTTAAGGCTTTTCTAAGCCTTTCATCAAGCAAGTTATAATAAAGTTCTTTAAGTAGCATTCTCTTTATACCATAAGCCGACCTGTTTTCTGTATAAGCATCTTTATAGATCAGCTTAATTTGAGTTTTGTCTTTTAAATCTCCGGAGCTCGCATATTGTTTTTGAATGTTTATAAATTGATCAGGTTGTGCTAAATAGCCTGGGATGCAATCTTTTAAAGACCGGGGATTTTTGCTTTTCGGAATATCAGAAAATCTTTTCCTTATCTTTTCTTCTAAATCATCTACGTTCTTTATGTTTCCACTAATGAGGAGAACGGCTAAATCTGGCCGGTACCAATCTTTATAAAAACGAATGAGTTTATCTTTAGAAAAAGATTGAATATAATTTTCGTATTGATCAGGCGGTACGGGAGGAGTATAACAATCTAAAAATAGTTGATGCTCATAGCGTTTGTTACTATAGGTGTCTTTTGCCCCTCTATAAATATATTCTCCAAAAAAAGGAGCTCGTTCTCCATCAATATCTGCTTGCCGAAAAGGCAGTTGCCCCCCAATAATATCATAAAAAAATAAAAATCCATTTTCTAAGGCTTTTTCGTGATGAGAAGGCGGGTTAAACCAATATAGGGTTTGATCCCAGCCTGTTCTGGCATTCACATCTCCAGATTCCATATTTAATCCATCTAACAATTCGGGTGCATGTAAAGTATGAGAGAAATGCTGGGTTTTTACAAAAGGCATATGTTCTACATAATGGGCTATTTCATATTGATCAGGGTCTTGCTGACCAATTCCTGCATTTACCACTAATTGCATGTGTGTTTTAGCCGTTTCTTTTGGCAGGGGCTTTATATAATAAGTAAAGCCATTTTTTAATTTCCCATACCTAATTGAAGGATCTAAGTTTAAAGAATCGAGGCTTTGCGCTTGTAGGTTTCCCATAGAAACTATCCATAGCAATACTAAAGTTATCAATGAAATTTTCATAAAATGTTTTTGGGGTTTAATAGCCTTCATTTTGTGAAAGCTGGGGGTTTTTATTTCGTTCTTCTTGGGGTATAGGATACCACCAGTCGGTTGCTTGCCAGTCAGCTACTTCTTTTTCTTCTAATGGAACGGCATTCTCAAAACGTCGCAAGTCTAGCCAACGATGCCCCCACTCCCCAAACAGTTCCTTTCTGCGCTCTGCTAAAAGCAAATTTAAAAGTTCGTCTGGAGAAGGGTTAGGTTGCACCACCGCCAATAAAGGCGTGCCTGCCCGTTCTCTTATTTTATCCAAATCTTCTATAGCACCAGCGGTATTTCCCATACGAGCACGGGCTTCCGCTCTAATAAGGTATTGTTCTGCCAAGCGCATCACCATCGAGTATTCGGTAATTGCACCGCCCGAAGCATCATAAGAAACTTTATATTTATAAGCATAGTAGAGGTTTTCACCCTCCCCTTCAAAAAGGGCTATCCAATGGTTCCATCTTAAATCTTGAGGATCCTCCCATACCTCTATAAAATCGTTGGATAAAGCAACGGGGGTATTATCAGTGGCGTTCTGTATAAAAAGATTGCCTTCACGGGTATGGGTAAAATCTCCTCCCCATCCCAAGGGAGAAATTTGCCATATAGCTTCCCGGCTGTTGGCCAAAAATAAATCATCCAAATTCGGTAACAGCTCGTATAGGGAAGCCTGGCTAATTACTTGACTGCTCATCGCTGCTGCTTGCTGCCAATCTCCTACATACAGGTACACCCGTGCCATAAAGGCCATGGCAGCATACCGGTTGGGCCGGGTTCTCTCGCCTGTTGTATATGTTTCTGGTAATAATTCAATGGCATCATATAAATCTAGTACGATTTGATCATATACCGCCGCTTGGGCATCACGAGGGGCAACGGCGTTTTGCTGGTAGTCGGTTTGTAAGATAAGGGGCACCTCTCGGTACAAATTGGTCAAATAAAAGTAACTGAAGGCCCTCACAAATTTTGCCTCGCCTTCCAAATTTCGTTTTACATCCTCTGAGAGGTCGGGAGTATTTTCAATCCCTTCCAAAAGGGAGTTGACCATATAAATTACATTATAGGCTCCTGCCCATAAACTTAAATTAGAAGCATTATCTGCCGTAATATTATTTTGGCCAAACTCCCTAATCTCTTGCACATTGGTGGTCAGTTGAAAGTTATCTGCCGAAACACCAGACAAAAAAGTAACCGATTGAATACCGCCATTGGCAAAACTGGTGTTAAATAACTGGTTGTAGATGCCCTGCATAGCACTACGGGCGGTTTCATCGCTATGAAATACGGTTTCGCTAGTAATTTTATGATTGGGTAGCTCTACTTCTACAAAGTCTTCACAAGCAACACATAGCAGAAGCGTTCCGATGATCCATGGGTATATTTTAATATATTTCATTTTTATTATGTATTAAAAGTTCAACTGAAAGCCTCCCGTTACACTTTGTAAGGCAGGTAGGGAGATGCTCCCCGGCATTTGAGGATCTAATCCTATATAATCGGTTAAGGTAAAAAGGTTCTGGGCGTGCATAAATAATTTAAACTGTTTCAGTCCGATGGGCTCGATGAATTTCTTCGGGATTTCGTAGCCCAAACTCAAACTTTTTAAACGCACATAAGAAGCATCGGTAAGGGCGAACTCACTGTTAATGGCATTGTTATTTGCTAAAATAGCATCAATAGATTGGGAGGCCTGTTGTACAGGAGCCGTATCTCCCGGTTGTTGCCATACTTCTGCTTGTCCTGCGGGCATATTACCCATAAAACCTGGAGGCAGGGTATATATTTTATAACCGGTTTGCTTTACAAATTCAAACAAAAAACTCAGTGAAAAACCTTTATAATTGATTTGGTTTTGCAGCCCCCCATAAAATTCTCTTCCCGTAAAACGGGTCACCACCCGATCCTCCTGGTCATATATCCCATCTTGGTTCACATCTTCTACACTGTAAAATCCAGTTTCAGGATCTATACCTTCATAATTGTAAAGAAGGGCTACGCTTAAAGGTTGTCCTACTCGATAGGTATTTTGGTAAGAGGTTTCTTCTATACCTGGGAAAGCAATTAATTTATTTTTTGGCAGACTCAAATTAAAAGAGGTGCGCCAAGAAAAACCTTCTCCCTTTACATTAAGGGTAGAAAGTTCCACTTCCCATCCTTTATTTTCAACCGTAGCAGGTAAGTTGGCTTCAACCGTGGTAAAGCCAGTCATAGCGGGTAAGGGATAGCCTACCAATTGGTTAGAAGAACGGTTACGGTACCAACTGAGGTTAAGGTTCAACCGGTCTTTAAAAAAACCGAGTTCTATCGCTGCTTCCAGTTTTTTATTAGTCTCCCAAGAAAAATAAGGATTGGTCAATTGGGTAGGATATAAACCTCCCGCTCCAGGAGTGGCTTCGTAGGTATCTAAATAACGGTAATCGCCTATCTGATCATTTCCCGTAATACCATAACTTCCCCTTAGTTTTCCAAAGGAAAGAAAAGAGAGCTTATTTTTTATATCCTTTATATTTGAAAAGATCCATGCGGCCCCCACCGCTCCAAAATTGGCAAAACGATCATCAGAGCCAAAACGAGAAGAACCATCGCGCCTTGCCGTAAGGTTAAGAAAATACACCTGTTTCCAATTATAGCCCAACCGCGCAAATAGCGCATGGTACTTATAGTTAGAGGTTTCGTTGTTGTTCACCGCTACACTCTCGGCTGCAGCAAGGTTTCCAATAAGGTGCTGATCAGAATAGCCCGTACCCCGTATGTTTAATCGGGTATTTGTATTTTCTTGAAAGGTAGTTCCCACTAATCCGCTAAGGTGGTGTTCGCCCCAAGCTTTATCGTAAGTCAGTTGTGGTTCGGCTACCCAAGATTTTCGGGTAATATAGGAATGTTGGGAACGGTTAGCGATTTGTGCCCATAATGCAGGATCATACACTTGCTTGGGTTGCTGGGTATTTTCTTCACTGTTTAAGTGCGTGTAGCCCAAGTTTACCTTAAAACCTAAGGCTTCTGTAAAGCGATATTCCAAACCTACATTACCCACTAGATTATTCACTTCTGCCGTACTTTTTCCTTCCAGCACCGCTATAGGGTTTGTCCATGAAGAATTTTCCCAGTTTAAACTTCCGTCCTCGTTATAAAGCGCTGGCGCGTTGGGGGCCAATGAAAATGCAGAATTCACCAACGCATTACTGCTAAAGAGATCGTTGCTGTCGATACCGTAATTGGTATTAAAATGGAGCTTAAATTTTTGGTCTTTAGAACGGTGGTCCACACTAAGGTTAAAGGTTTTTTTCTCGTACGAAAAATCCCCCAGAAAGACCGTTCCCTGTTTTTGGTAAGAAGCGCCCAACCTGTAAGAGGTGGTTTCATTACCTCCTGAAACATTAAGGTTCATATGGTTGAGCTGGGCGGTCTTTCCAAAAAGTTCTTTTTGCCAATTGGTATAACGGTTTTGGTCCCATAACAAGAGATCTTTCGCATTCACCTCGGTAGGTTCTACCCCATCGTTTTCAAAAGCCTGACGACGTAACTGAAGGTAATCTTGGGTATGGAGCAGGTCTACAAAATCAGAAACCCTACTAATTCCGCTATAAAAACGCGCCGATACTTGAGTACCTTGGGAAGCTTTACCCGTTTTAGTGGTGATTAAAATCACGCCATTGGCTCCTCTTGACCCATAAATGGCTGTGGCATCGGCATCCTTAAGTACTTCAATACTTTTAATGTTAGAAAGGTTTAACGTATTAAGGGGGTCGGCACCTATATTGGACAACATCGGGTTTTGACTATAGAGCGGACTAGAATTAAGAGGCATGCCATCTACAATATACAGGGGCAAGTTTCCATTATTATTAAAACCATTACGTAAACTGTTTTGTCCTCTAATTTGTATAGTAGGCGCTGCACCTGGCACTCCCGTTTGCTGTACCACCTCTACCCCTGCCATACGCCCTTGCAAAGCTTCTAGCGGATTGGTTACGGGTTGCAGCTCGATTTCCTCGGCAGTAATTTTAGCAATATTTCCCGTGCGTTCACGGTCTTTTACTTGGTAATAGCCCGCATTGATTACCAGATCGCCCAGAGAGTTCTCGTTTTCTTGGAGCTGTATGTTAATTTGCGTCTGCTCCCCTACGGCTACTTTTTGCGGGGCGTAGCCCATATAGGTAAACACCAAGGTGTCTTGCGGTCTTGCCACCACTTGGTATTCCCCCTCAAAATTAGAGGTGGTCCCCCGCTGCGTACCTTGTATTTGAATGTTGACCCCCGGGATGGGGAGTTCTTGGGGACCGGTTATCTGTCCCTTGATGATTTGTTGGCAAAACCCGCTTAAGGGAAATACTCCTAATAAAAAAAGAGTTGCCCTTAACAGGTGCTGCCTGTAAGAAAATTTCATAAATTTGTTGTATTATTAGTTAATACGTTTTAGTTAATAATGGCCTTCTCCTGTACCGTGTAAAGTTTGGAGGGGGCTTTTTTGTTTTAATTTTTAGGGTTTAGTTGCTAGCATTTAGCATTCAACCTTTGCTGTCATGCTGAACCTGTATGTACGTCATGCTGAACTCGTTTCAGCATCTCATCCTGTTTATCGTCAGGCTGAGCTTGACTCAGCATCTCATCCTTTTCATTTCGAGCGGAGTCGAGAAATCTTATTATTACTTCGCTTTATATCATAAGCGTTCATTTATTACTTAGTTAATGTATTCTTTTTTGCATTGCCCAAAAAAGAATCAAAAAAGTCTAGGCTGATTTTAGCCTTCTTGATAACGATATAAAAGCTTTATCCTGCGTATAGCAATCGCTGCGCTAGGCTATACTCCTCTACCCAATGCTGCAGCTTTTACTTGTTTTACTACGAAAACTAAAAATAGGCCACGTTATACTATATTTTCAATATTTAAAATTAAATTCAGCATTTGATCTTTTCTAACGTCATGCTGAACTCGTTTCAGCATCTCATACAGTTTATCGTCATGCTGAGCTTGACTCAGTATCTCATCCTATTAAGTTTAACTCACCCTGTCTTTTCGAGCGCAGTCGAGAAATCTTTATTTTACATGTTGTTTTATTCCATAGGCATTTAGTTATTAAGTTGGACTTAATACAATTACGAAACTCTTAGAAAAGAAAAAAAGAAATGCTTTGAAAATGTAGAAGAGAAAAGCCAATTACAAAAAGGCGTGGAAACTCTCTATGTCTGACTTGAGGTACTGGTATACCTTGCACACAGATAAGAGAGCCCACGCCCGGGTCGTGAGCATCCTTGCTTATCCTCTCGCGTGCTAAAAATTACCAGTTTTCAAGTCGAGATTCAAAGCGAATGCTTCTAATATTTTACTTAAAGAAGTATCGCAAATTTAATAATATATGTCAAATATAATAAAAAAGATTAAATGTCATCAACTTGGATTACATTTCTTTTTGATTTTATATCAAAATTGCAGAATGGGAAGGCTAGATAAGGACGATATTATTTTAAATCAAAAAATTGCTCTAAGGTTGAGAAAACTTAGAGAAGAAATAGAACCTATTCAAGCAAAGTTTGCTAAAAAAAATCATATAGATAGACAAATTTTAAGCAGATGGGAAAACTCTAATAATAAAAGAGGTGTTTCAATACATACTATACGACGGTTTTGTAAATTGATTAATATATCTCTGACGGACTTTTTCGATGATGAATTATTTAGATAAGTAGAAATACTTATCAAGTTAATTTCTTCTACAAAATTAATTAGATTTTCTGCTTAACTAAACTCATTATATATTCTAAGTCTTTAGTGCTTTTGATGATGGTTTCATAATCACCATTACCCCGATGACCAGTATTTGATACATCTTTCATTATTCCTTTAGGGTCTTCAAGTTTTCCTATTGGAAGATTAATGAAAAGTTTTAGTCCCCTTTTAAGTATAACAATGTCTGATATGTTTTTATCTTTCTTAAAAGCTATATAGAGTTTTTTTGTTTCTACTTCTATATCATCTGCCAGGTTAAGTATTGCTTCTTTAAATGCTTCATATAATTCAATTACCTCATCTGATTTATTAGACAAATGATCTTCTTCGGTATAAACTTTTATTTCTTTGGTTACTGATTCTAGTTTTGAACTGGAATAAGTAATTGGTTTGATACTTTCAGTAGCTTTACTTTTCTTGATTTGATTAACGCTTATTAAATTATTCTCATAGCATTTGACTTCCCATAACCCAATGGCTATATCTTTAAAGTTAGTTACTGTTATTTGGTTCTCCGTAAAGCTTGTAGAAACAAAAACTACTCTGGTTTGACTCCAATCTACTTCAGAACGTTTTAAGTTAGCTTTTAAGGTTTCATTATATTCTACAATAAAATCCGGCTTTGTTTTCAAGCATTAGACTTAAATAAGCAAAACCTTGATCTACTACACTTATATTTTTGTTTCTTTTATATTCAATAATGACAAATGCCTTTCATTACGTGTCGTAAGCTAAGGTATCTATTCGCTTGTTTTTAAAAGAGAATTCTGATTTTACTAACTATAAATTCATCAACTCACTTAAATTAATTTCAAAAACCTGCTGAATTTCTTTTTCTAATTTGAAAGGTTTTTCTTTTAATATAATTATTAAAGTTTTAGATTTTAAGTTATATAAGTGCATTATTTTAATTTTGAGGTACTTAAGAATTACCTATCAATATTAATATTTAACTAAACCAGCTGATTTCACATCATAATAATAATCTTCAATTGTACCGTCTTTTATTTTTTCTACAACCTCATCTATTATAAAAATAGGTACTAGAAACCATTCTTTTGGATTTACAGGTTTTCCAAAACGGTCTTTAATATCAATATCTAGTTTTGCATTTTTAAAGAAAAATTGTATTAAACTTTCTAATTTATGACGTTTGATATTTGCTAATTTATACGTTGCAATTATTTCTACTTCTGCCATCAAAAAAGTAGGGTCGTTCTTTGCATTTACTATACGCTTATTAATATCATTACCTGTAACACCTATTTTATGAAATACTTCTCTATTTTCAATAATCAAAGGATTGTTAGAATTTGATCTTGCAACGTAAATCGTACCGCTTTCTAAATCACCACTTTCTAAATCATCTGAGAATAAAGGACCTAAACCCGGAGTTGTAACAAAACGACTTGTTTCATCTTTATACATCGCCCTAATTAGCGAACGTTGTAATAAATCATTTTCTGTACCGTTGTCGTAAATAACCCTTAGACGAGCATCTTCTTCACCGTTTGAAGCATTAAATATTTGACCTTTATTAGCTATATAGGCCATTTGACCTCTTATAATCACAAATAGTTTTTCTTGAATTAATGTTTTTGTAAAACCTGAATCTTTTCTAAATCGAATAGTTTTTCTAAATCCATTTTCTAATTCTTTTTTTGTTTTTTCGAATAATGGTTTAAATTCTTCAAAGTCTTCGCAAATGGTTCTATTTGCAAATTCTTCAACAGCTCTTTTTTCTGCTCTTGTTTTAACGTGCTTAAGATTAGTTATTGAATTTTCTTCTTCTTCAACTCCAAGAAGATTTAATAATTCATCATCATCAATATCACTTGGAATATCAATTGTATTTTTTATTTCTCCAGATAATATGTTCTGATTATCAAACTCTTTAAGCAAATCTACAAACTCTTGCTTCTCTTTAATTTTTTCTAATCTAACAGCATACAATCTTTCAAATATATCATTTTCTTCACCGTGAAGTGGTAGACGATTATGTTCATCAACAAATTTTTGAATTTCTTCAAAACCTGCAATAACACGCTCTTCTAAAGCCGTAAAAGTAGTTTTCTTTTTTTCTTCTAACTCTACACCTAAAGCTGCTAATAACTCATCGTCTTCTGCTGTAAATTTATCTTTTTTAGCCATTTTGTTCTTCTGATTTTTTTCTAGCTAAATATGCAATACCTTGCGCCATAAGTTTCTCATATGGGTCAGCAGATTTAATATCCGGCAATCTTCCCCTTTCATTCTTAAACATTAAAGCTCTTTTTGCTAGGTCTCGAGCTTTCTCTATGGACATATTGGGACTTCTAGCTGATATTACCTCTGCCATTGCTTTTAAACTTTTTTCAGTCATTGCTTTTGAAAGGATTGAGTATGCTTCACTAAAAGGATTTATGCTATCTATCCAGTCTACATCTAACTCTCTAACGTCCATTGCAAATTTTCTAATACCATCTATTAAAGCTGTATTGGTCTTTATATTTTCATTGCCCTCATTATTAATGGATTGTTTCGCCATTTGAGTTATATTAAGAGCCGCTATGGCGTGTTGTCTAATAGCCTCAATATCTTCATCATCTATATCTGGATACTTTTCTTTTATTATTTTACCTAATCGGACTTGTGTTAATTCTTGAGGTACTAATTCTTCATCGAATAAACCTCTACCAATTGTTTCTTTATCTTGTGCAAAAGCTGCAATTACCTCATTTAAATCTTCTTTACATATACGTTTAGCATCTTCACTTTCTGGCATCGCTAAACCTTTAATTTCAACTTGAAATTCGCCTTTTTCTTCATTCCAACCAACATTCTCCTTGTTAGGGTCATAACCGCCTTCACCATAATCATAGCCGTCTTGTTCTTTACTTTGGGGGTTTTTAGGCGTGAAATTGAATTTTGGTGCCAAAACTTGCTCCATTAACAAACTCGCTGAAATAGCTTTTAGCGTATCATTTACAGCATCGGTTACAGAATCTTCAGAAGCATCTACCTCTGCTATTAAATTAGTGAATCTTGCTTGAGTTTTATTTGGAGCATCACGTGTAGCACGACCTATAATTTGTACAATTTCTGTTAAGCTAGAACGATAACCAATAGTTAAAGCGTGTTCACACCAAATCCAATCAAAACCTTCTTTTGCCATACCTAACGCAATAATAATATCCACGTGGTCTCGATTCGTTTTAATTTCCGGCATTTTTAAAGCTGCTTGGACTAAAGAACGTTTTAATGGGTCGTCATCAACAAGGTTTGCCACCTTTATAATTCTACCTGATTTAGTTTTAATGAGATTAAAACCTGTTGTTTCTTCAATTCCCTCCCATTCACCTAACTCAAATAATATATCTTCTACTTCTTTAAGTTTAAATCTAGTACCACCAATACTTTCTCTCGAATTAACATTAGGTATATGAATGATTGTTTTTTCATCTGGATTTAAAACTTTTGTTAGGTCGTCTGTGTAAGCTCCACTATAAAAATAATAGCCAATATTTAAAGTTTTTAAATGCTCATAACCACTTAATTGCTCATAATATGTATATGTTACTGGTTCAAATTTTAATTCATCATCAGGCATTAAAACAGGATTAGCATCGCCTCTAAAATAAGATCCGGTCATTGCTACAATATGTACTTTATCTCTTTCTATAAAATCTTTAAGTTGAGAACCTAATACATTATTATCATTAGCACTAACGTGGTGAAACTCGTCTATTGCAATTAATCTATCATCAAAAATTTCAACACCAAAACGTTCTACTGCAAAGCGAAACGTAGCGTGAGTACATACTAAAACTTTATCTTGACTTTCTACAAATGCTTTTACTGAATTTACTTTACCACCATCTCCCCCTGGTGAATTACATAAATTCCATTTTGGTGTCACTTCCCAATCATAATAATACCCATATTTAGATAATGGCTCGTTATTAAAGCTAGAACCAATAGATTTTTCTGGAACTGCAATAATAGACTGTTTAATTCCTTGATTATTTAGCTTATCTAAAGCTATAAACATTAACGCTCTACTTTTACCAGATGCAGGTGGTGATTTAATTAATAAATACTGTTCACCACGTTTATTATATGCTAACTCTTGCATAGCACGCATCCCTAACTCGTTAGAAGTAACAGAACTACCGTTATTATTATAGTTTACTGTAATTGTAGGTATATTTTCTTCTTTACTCATTCTTATTATTTTTTGGAAGTCATTTTGGTATATAGTTCAAAAAGCTTTTCTAAACGCTCGGTATCATTTTTAAATTTACGACCAATATAAATACGTTCTAAAACTTCATCATTACGTTCGTGCGCTAACCTCAAATCTTTAGGCATTTTTTCAGGATTGTATAATTCCGCTATTGTTGCAGGAAAATGTCTTTCTCTTGCTATGAGTATTTCTTCTGCTGTGGCAGTTAAATCTTCTTTATTCTTTTTGGTTAACATTGGAATTGGAAAGGTGTTCCACCCTAATGTGTTTGAGTAAGAAAAACCCGTGCCAAGTCGAACACATACTTTACCTATCCACACCCAATGCAAACGAGATGCTATCAATGCCATATGCCACAAGGAAGAATCATATAATGCAAAATTTCTATCACCAATTATTGCTTTATTGTTCATATAATCGACTGGTAAAAATGGTCTATCTCCAGAACTAACTCTTGGTGTAACTATAACAGACTTTTTAGCCGCTCTTGGTGTTTTAAATTGATGAGATCTTACCGCAAGACTTTGAGCATATTTATCTTTACTACTTAAACGTGCTTTTCTTACTTTTTCAATTTGATTACTTAATCCTTGAATTTTTTCTGCTTCAACCAAGTCTTTATTATCAATCCAAATACAGTATCTAGTTTCACCGCGAATAAGTTCCTTAGAACCAAAAAATCGTTTAATAAATTTAGTTTTTTCTTTCTCTGTTAAAGATAAATTATCTAATTCAGTTGAAGTTAAAGTTAAATGACCACCATCATCAGCTTTATTACCGAAATCCATTTTACTCAACCCATTTATAGGCTTCATTGCTTTTTCGACTATAACTGATGGACCAGCTACCAAATAAGGGTTTATTTCAGGTACATATTTCTGAAATGTTTCCTCATTTTCATCAGACTGAAATAAAACACATTGTGAATTGGGTTTGTTAGATAAACCTACAATTATTACCATTACACCTGCATTATGGCTTGCGAGATTTTGCCATTTAAAGGAATTGTACGCAAAATTAATTTTATTGCCAGTTTTTAAAATTAAAGGCCATAAAAAAGGCACTTGTTGACCTTGACAAATTGAATCAGTCGAAACAAAGGCGAAAGCTGTATTTGTATTTTTTGAGTACAACGCAGCTTTCATAAACCAACCAGAGACATAATCTAAAATTTTAAAAGTCTTTGTGAAATTCTTAAAAACAGACTCCAAATCTCCTTTTTGTTCTTTCGATTGCCAAGTTGAACCCAAGTAAGGTGGATTACCACAGATATAAGTTTCACCACCTGCATTATCAAAATCAATTTGAGCTTGTTCTAATGGTGTTGAAAATAAATCATCACCTTGTAACTTAACACCTATACCTTCAGGTGGACAAACAGTAAACCAATTTAGTGTTAATGCATTGCCTTTAACAATCCAGTTTTCAGCATCTAACGGTAGAAATTCCGCAAGAGCAAGTCTTTGCCCTCTATACAACACATCACATTGGTACTCTGCAATAATTAAAGCTAAACGTGCAACCTCTGCCGAGAAACCTTTTAGCTCAATACCTCTAAAGTTTGTTAATGGTATTTCACTAGCTTTGTTAGTTTCACCTCGTTTTATGTTAATATCGTTTTCAATCTTACGCATATCCTTATACGCAATTACCAAGAAATTACCTGAACCGCAAGCAGGGTCAAATACTCGTATGCGTGCCATACGATTACGTAGATTGAGTAATTTACGCTTATTATCTCCTGCTTTTTCTAACTGTTCTCTTAAATCATCTAAAAACAAAGGATTTAAAACCTTTCGGATATTTGGAACAGATGTATAATGCATACCTAATGAACCACGTTCATCTTCATCTGCTACAGCTTGTATCATTGACCCAAATATATCTGGGTTAATTTGCTTCCAGTCTAAACTACCTACGTGTAATAAATAAGAACGTGCTATTTTAGTAAACTTCGGTACTTCTGTAGAGCCAGAAAACAATTCACCGTTTACGTAAGGAAACTTTTTACCCCAAACTTTGATATTTTCTTTTTCACGATTTTCGAGCTTTGTATCCATTGCTCTAAAAATCTCACTTATGACTTCGTGTGTGTTAGAAGCATCAGGGTCACTTATTTTTTGAATGGTATCCGTAAATAGATTATCGTCTTTAAAAATATCTGTATCCTCTGCAAAAAAGCAAAAAATTAATCTTGCTAAAAAGTGATTCATATCTGGACGACGTTCTATTGTTGCCCAATCTGGATTGTGTTGTAATAACTCTACATAAAGTTTATTTAAACGACTAGTCGCCTTAATATCAAATGCACTTTCGCGTATTTGTTTTACAGTCGTAATATTTGCAAGTGAAAGAAAAAAGCCGAAATAGTTATGAAAGTCTTTGTACTCACAAGCAACAGTTTCTCCAGTAATTATATTTTCGGCTTCGAAATCTATACCGTCCGTCGCTAAAATAAACTCTGCTTAGTTTTTTCTAGTGGAAGGACTATCCCGTATTACTTCTAATGATTCGCTTACTCTTCCTTTTTCACTTGGAAGAATATGGATATTATTACGCTGCAAAATTGCTCCCTTAACATCTGTTTTATTTGAAGTACCACTACGCAACTTTTTAATAGTCGTGCTTTTATTACCAAAAGCCTCTAAAAAAGAAAAAGGAAATTCCTCTGCTTCAAAAGGTTGTAAAGCAAGTTCTGATACTGCTTCTTCTATTTCTACTGCGTTCATTAATTACTATTTTATGAAATCAATAATTTTTTAGGGTTAACTTAATATTTGATTGTTTTACAAAACATTTTGTGCTGTACTTGTCATTTAATGATTTTATATGATTTACTCCAAGCTAAGGAACTGTTTATGAATTGAACTTATTTGAAATCTTTCTGACCTTAAAACGAGTATAGTTTTTTTTCTTAATAAAAGTCTAAATATAGGAAATGTCTAGGGTTATGTGGTACATTCTCATTGGATTTTGGGTAGGTTTTTGTAAAATACACGACAAAAAATTGTAAACCCTTTTATATCGAGGAAGAAATAAAATGCGTTTACCTAACGCTGCAAGGTTTTCAAAACCTTGTAGGATTGATAAAATCAATAGAAGTATAAATTTTTATTCGGGTGTAAGCAATTTTGATTTAAAATTCTTATATTTAAGGAGTTATATAATTTAAAAATTAAATCATGGCAGTAGAACACACACCTACAGGAATAGTACATCAAGGAACAAAAGGAGGCACCACGGGTTGCGGCACCAATACTAAAGATGAAGCTACTCATTGGATAAATACCAGTAAAAAGGTTACTTGCAATAAGAATGGATGTAATTAAAACAAATATAGGATCATAATGACACTAACTACCAAATCCAAGCTCTTAGATAAGAGCTTGGATTTGTGATGAATAATATAAAAGACGAAGCCTCTGGCATTACTTTATTCCTCAACTTGCACCGGGAGTTTGACCAGAGTTTAATTACTATTAATAAAGTTTTTATAGGCGGGTTTCTCTTATCCTTCAATAAAATACTACTTATCAATCAATTTGAAGGGGTAAACATAAGGCTCCCCGAAAATTATGCCCACTACCCTTCCCAGCAAGCTTTAGCTTGGCACAACAAAGAGGTATTTTTATTATAAAAATGATAAAAATTTTACTTGCGCCTTAATCCTCTTCTCGTTGGTTCTTTCTTATTTATAAAGTAAATTGAGACACTTTAAATTGAAAAGCTGCTTCAATCATAAAATATACTGGTTCCCTCAATTAAAAAAGGGCAACAGAATTCGAAGGTATTTTATAGGGTATAAATAAGGTGTGACATGAAGATAGACCCCCTCAATGCTGCAGTCTAATAAATATCGCTAAATAGTTTAAGTGGTTTCTTATAATGAACGAGTAATGAGGCAAGGTTTCTTAACCCTTGTTATTTATAAGAAAGTGATAAAATTAAAAATTTCGTTGGGAACTCTTATTCATTTGAATGCTATGACAAGAGGTACACTAAATAAAAAAAGACTAAAATGTTGTTTTAGAGAAAATTCTTCGAAACTTTTTTATCTTCATCCCGTAAAGCAAAATACCATCAAAACCTCTATACGCCTATTCAAAATTAATTAGCGTGAAAAACTATCCCTAGAGACCATGAGAGAAATTAAAGTTTCCCCTGAGTTTAAAACTCAAACCGCCAAAGCAATAACTTCTATAGGCCTATTTTTATTGGTTTATATTTTAATGTTAAGCTTGGCAGTGGGTTTAACCCTTTTATGTATTTATGGTGCTGGAATGCTAATTGAAGCTTTCCCTAAATTTATTACCCTAGCTTTAGGCATAGGGCTTATAAGTTTAGGAGTGTTGGTTTTATTTTTTCTTCTTAAATTCATATTTAAATCGCACAAAGTAGATCGCTCCCACCTCACTGAAATTAAAATTACAGATGAGCCACAGCTTTTTAAGCTTATAGACGAGATTGTAATCAAAGTAGGCACAAGCTTTCCTAAAAAAGTTTATTTATCTAACGATGTAAATGCAGCAGTATTTTACAATTCTAGCTTTTGGAGTATGTTCTTTCCAATAAAAAAGAATCTTCAAATAGGTTTAGGGCTGGTAAATACGGTTTCAGAATCTGAACTCACCGCTATTTTAAGCCACGAGTTTGGTCATTTTTCCCAGAAAACAATGAAAGTGGGGAGCTATGTGTATTATGTGAATCAAGTCATTTACAATCTTTTATATGACAACGAATCTTATGACAACTTGATTCAAAAATGGGCTAACGCCAGTGGTTATTTTTCATTCTTTGGAATTATTGCCATTAAAATTATTGAAGGTATAAAGTGGGTGCTTAAACAAATGTATGAGGTTGTCAATAAAAGTTATTTGGCTTTATCTAGAGAGATGGAATTTCATGCCGATGAGATCGCTGCAAATGTAACAGGATACGAACCCTTAAAAAGTTCTTTACTCCGGTTGTCGTTAGCAGATCATTCTTTTGGAAGTGTTTTATCATTTTATGAAAAGAAAGTTTCTAGTCATATAAAGGCAGAAAATATCTTTAAAGATCAAATTTTTGCATTAAATTTTCTTGCCAAAGAGAGTGACCTAAGCATTAAACATCATTTTCCTCAAGTATCTGTACACGAATTAAATAAATTCAATAAATCGAAACTGGTGATTAAAGACCAGTGGGCTTCACACCCAAGTACGGAAGACCGAATAACCATGTTGGAAAAAACAGGATTAACAGCAAAGCGTATTAATAACCAACCTGCCAACTTATTATTTAGCGATATTGAAAAAACACAAATAGAGTTTACCGATAAAATGTTTAAGGAGGTTGTATACGAAGGAGAGGTCTCCACTATGACAGAAGAAGCATTTCAGCAAGAATTTAAAAACGAGTTTTTAGAAAATTCTTTTCCTAGCCTGTATAATGATTACTATGACAATAAAAACCCACTACTTTTTGATCTACAAAAAATTGACAATGATGTAAAAAACATCCAACTAGCTGACCTATTTTCTGAAGACAAAATCGATATGGTGTATAGTTCTATAGCACTAGAGAATGATATAGAAACCATTAAACAAATTTCAGATAAAAAAATTAAACTTAAAACATTTGACTATGATGGTGTAAAGTATAGTCAAATAAATAGCAAGGAACTTCTTCGAAAACTAAAAATAGAACAGGAAGAGCTTAACGAACAAATAAGACATAACGACATCAAAATTTTTATGTTTTTTAAGGCCTGTGAAAAGGAAAGCAAAAGTGAGCATCAATTGGAAGGTTTATACACAGAGTTTTTTGATTATGATAAAAATTTTGATTCTAATTATGAAGTTTACAGCACGCTTTCTGATGCACTACAGTTTATTAATTATACCACTCCCCTAGAGCAAATTGAATCTAATTTAATTGGTGTTAAGAAAATTGAAAGACAGTTAAAAAGTGAAATCCATATCTTATTGGAAAGCAACCTATATCAAGCAGGAATGAGTAAGGAGGTAAAAGATAATTTTGATTTATATCTTTCCAGAGATTGGAAGTATTTTGGTAATGAAAAGTATTATGAGGATCATTTAGAAATACTCTTTACGGCAATGAGTAATTACGCATTTCTATTATCCCGAAGGTATTTTTTGCTAAAAAAGCATTTATTGAATTATCAAGCGCAGCTGATTCAAAACACATCCATTAATCAACACGTTCAAAATCCAGCATTCTAAAAACCACGCCCACTACCTCCTCCTCTACAAGAAGTACCTGTTTTATAATAAAGGGATGGTTTTAACTACAAAAGAAAATAGCTTTTCAAAAAGTTTTAAGACCGGCTTTATTTTAAAATATCACCTACTCTAGCCTAGTGTAATTCCCTTTCAGTAGATATCCAAATTAGTTCTATTCCACTATGCTCCCACTATATAGTGGAATATTGTAGTTAGGAGGTATGAGCACTGTGGACTTAGTGTAGATTGGATGGGGCTTATCTAGGGGGTTAACAAAAGAAAAAGATGAACATTTGGTATATATTCATCTTTTAAAAGGTTTTAAAAACTAGTCAAGAATACGACTATTATGGATTTATTACTTTTTTGATTCTGCTACAGAAACTTTACGGAATTCTTTTAAAAGTTTTTCTAGAGCTAAAGAAGATTTTCTTGCTCTAGTACCTGCTGCTTTATTACCACTTTCTAATTGTGCATTGGCATCGCTCTCAAAAGATTCGTAAGTGCTTTTAATGTTTTCAATCAATTCTTTCATAATTATTGCTTTTAATTTTAGCTAAAATATAATTATTCCTGATAATTTTTTATTCCGTGCTTCATTTAATTATTGAAAACAATAAACAATACAAAAAAGTGTTGTTATCCGGCAAAATATAGTTATAAACGACTATATTTGAGTTGATATAACCAGTTGGCATTAATTAAAACGCACCTTGGAGAAAAACTTCATAAATTTTAGTGAGAAAGAAAAAGATGAACCAATCTACAGAATTGTTTCCATAGAAACGTTGTATAAACTGATTGGCTATGGACAAAATTTTTTATCCAGTCCTAAAATTTGGGATGACCCATTCGAAAAATCCATTGCAGGTTTAATTGAAGATTGGAGAGAACCAGATGAAGCTAGAGTTGGATTTAAGTCTTATTTCTATGGACAATGTTGGTCTAGAACAAGAGAAAGCGATGCTATGTGGAGAATTTATTCTAGAAATAAAAATGGTGCAAGAATTAAAACAACGCCAAGGAAATTGCTGAATTCAATATATTCAAAAACTCATACAGATATAAGAGATGGTTGTTGCTATATCGGAAAAGTAAGTTATCTGAATACACCACAATTAAAAGAACATTTAGAAAAAAATTTAGCAATGTGGATTTTAGGATATGTCAATGACAGAATCCCACAAAGTTTCCTTTTCAAAAGACCAGCATTTCGCCACGAAAATGAGGTTCGATTAATATACAATTCATTTATGGATACTCATAAATATGATTTAAGGAACTTTTACTATTTAATTAGACCAATGGACTTAATCGAAGATATAGTTTTTGACCCAAGAATCGAATATGAGGAGTTTAAGAAACATAAGAAATTTTTAATTGAAAAAGGATTTAAAAAGAGAATAGTGAAGTCGAAACTCTATAGTATTCCCGAATTGAATATTAAAAGATTATAAAAAATAACTAATGCCAACACCGTGTATAATTCATTGCTAGTACTAGCCTACTTACGAAAATCCTCGCGGATTTTCTATTCGGTTTGTATTTACTAAATTAGTTGCTGAAACACGCAACGAAATCATACACAAACACGTTACCCACAAGCTGAAAAAAACGACCAGCATCTATTAAACCTTATCGACTACAACTTTGTAATTCGGGTCTTCTATGACATTGACATCAATGATTTTATCGGCATTTTGAAGTAACTTTTGACAGTCAGCACTCAAATGGCGTAAATGGACTTTCTTGCCGACTTTTAAATAGCGTTCTGTAATTTTATTAAGAGCTTCTATTGCCGACATATCGACTACCCGACTTTCTTTAAAATCAATAATAACTTCATCAGGGTCGTTTAGAATATCAAACTTTTCATTAAAAGCAGTTACAGAACCAAAAAATAATGGACCGTAAATTTCATAATGCTTAATTCCTTGTTCATCAACTGACTTTCTTGCTCGAATACGTTTTGCATTATCCCAAGCAAATACTAAAGCTGCTATAATTACTCCGACAATAACTGCTAAAGCCAAATTGTGCAGAACGACCGTAACAAGAGTAACAACAACCATAACGAAAATGTCAGACTTTGGCATTTTATTAAAGGTTTTTAAACTTGCCCACTCAAATGTTCCAATTGCGACCATTATCATCAAACCTGTAAGAGCAGCCATTGGTAATTGCTCAATCAAGCCAGCACCAAACATTACAAATGCTAAAAGTGCCACAGCAGCAACAATTCCAGACAATCTCGCTCTAGCACCATTAGAAATATTAATAAGACTTTGACCTAGCATAGCACAACCACCCATTCCCGAGAAAACACCCGATAAAATATTTGCAGCACCTTGAGCAACGGCTTCTTTGTTCCCTCTTCCACGAGTTTCTGTAATTTCATCAATAATATTTAGCGTTAACAAACTCTCAATTAAGCCGACACCAGCCATAATTGCTGCATAAGGAAAAATCAACGCCAAAGTTTCAAAATTGAAAGGAACACTTGGAATATGGAATGGTGGAAAACCACCTTGAATAGACGCAATGTCGCCAACTGTTTTCGTATCAATTCCAAAACCGACCACAATTCCAAAAACAGCCAAAATAGCAACTAATGAAGCAGGAATAACTTTAGTAAGTTTTGGCAACCCCCAAATAATGAGCATTGTTAACAAGACTAGCCCCAAAATAATGTACAAAGACTGACCAGTGAGCCAATTTCCAGTTGAATCTTTAAATTGGTCGAGTTGCGACATAAAAATGATGACTGCTAATCCATTAACAAATCCGAAAATTACAGGATGTGGCACTAATCGCATCAATTTTCCTAACCTTAAGAATCCAGCTAACATTTGAATAATACCCGCCAAAACAACTGTGGCAAAAATATATTCAGGACCGTGAGAAATTGCCAAAGCGACAATGACAACAGCAACTGCACCAGTAGCACCTGATATCATTCCAGGTCGACCACCTAAAATAGATGTAACCAAACCTACTACAAATGCTGCATAAAGACCTGTCAATGGAGACAAGCCCGCAATTAAGGCAAAAGCTACAGCTTCAGGTATAAGAGCTAGAGCAACTGTAAGACCCGATAAGACTTCTGTTTTATAATCTACTTTTTGTTTAAAATCGAATAAGTTTAAATATTTTTTCATATGTATTCTGTTACAAATGGCAACCCATTTGTTTATGTATTTGTATTAAAATTGACTATTGAGACTGTTCTAAAGAGAACAAGGAATTAATTGGGTACAGCGATTCAGGGCGGAGTTACCGCAGGCAGGAGAAAATTATATGCTATATTTGTACTCGTCATTTTTTGAAGTTGCAAAAGTAATAAAAAATCTGACTTAAAAAAATAAAAAAAGCCAGTGGGTAACAATGTATATAAAAAATAGGCGAAACAGTAATAAAACCAAGGCTTTTGGCTCGTATCAAAGTTTGTGCTTAACCGAAAGTTTTGTGCTTCGAAATCGCCTACTTTTCATATACTAACCGTTGTGGCACATTTAAAAAACATCGAGATTTGATTAAAATATTTCAGAAATCATTAAAAAAAGAGATTGCCGAATTGAGCAATGACATTCTGAATTCCGTTTGGTCGAATAGAATTGAACAATCAAATATTGAAAGTCTCGGAATTAAAAATGGAAAACAAATCATTGCGGAATATTTAAAAAATCGAGAATTCGGAATTGCTTATGAACATCTTGCATACATTACAACTGAATGCGAAATGGAATTAAGTGTTGAGCAGAAAAACAGAATGGATAAAATTGCGGATAGAATGAATATGAAGCCGATTAAGTTACTAACAAATGAAAAAGGAACTGACTTTCTATTTGGTTGCAAAAACCTCTATTTAGCATCAATTCATCCTTTTGACTTTGATAAAAGAAACCTGAATGAATACAAACAAATAGTTGAATTAGGAAAAGAACTTTTGGCGCAAAGAGGAATCCAAAACTTTTTAGGGTATTTAATGGAATCTCAATATCGAGTATCGGTTTGGGCATCAATGATTGCAATAGAATATGGAAACCCAAAACAAGATGAAATACTAAGTTTGAGCGGAACGAAAACAATAATTGATTGTTGTTTGGAATGTATAATGCAAAACGAAATTAATTCCTTATCAGCTGAAATAATTGAAAACAAGAAAAACTGGTTAAATAAAAACGTGCCACAACAAAGTACTGTGGTAAAAAACAAGTAAAAACTCACTAATTTTTAGCCAACGTACTTCTGTAAGAATCATCA
>NZ_VRLS01000019.1:0-24380 GCF_008017825.1 Mesonia sp. K4-1 | reverse complement strand
ATTTATCAAGTTTATCAACGGTCTAAAACTAAAAAAACCGCTTAAAAGCGGCTTAAAAAAATAGTTTTATTAGAAATTATAGACTTGTGCAACGGTTACCATTGTTGGCAGTAGTGTTTATTTTGTCAGTCGTTTTGCTGTCATAAATCGGTCAGCTACATTGTCCCAATTGATAATTTCAAGAACTGTATCAACAAAATCGGCTCTTTTATTTTTGTATTTCAAATAATAGGCGTGTTCCCAAACATCAATCACCAAAATCGGAACAACTCCCCATTGTGTTAATTTTTGATGATTTTCGCATTGTAACAATGTCAAGCTATCCGAATAAGGTTGGTAACCCAAAATACCCCAACCGCTTCCTTCTACAGTTTTTGATATTTTCCCGATATAGCTTTTCAGTTTGTCAAATGAACCGAAATCCTTTTCTATCTGTTTTAAGAGTTCAGTTTTGGGTTCAGTTTTTTTATTCGTTAAGTTCGTCCAAAAGATGGAATGAAGCACGTGGCTTGAAAAGTGGTAAGCTAACTTTCGGGTCCACAAATCCACTTGGTCTAAATCGCCCGATTTTAGATGTTCCTTAATTTTAATCAAATCTGTGTTTGCCCCTTTTACTGCTCCACCGTGATGAAATTCAAAGTGCAGATGTAAGGTTTCTTCATCCATATGTGGCTCCAAAAAAGTTTTATTGTATGGAAGTGATTTTTGAATGAAATTTCCATTACTGTCCACTAATCTGTCAATTCCGTTTTCCGTTACATTTTGTGAAAAAACGTTGTTCATTGGTAGGATTGTCGCTCCACCTAAAATTGCCGTGTTTCTTAAAAATTCTTTTCTGTCCATATTTATACTTTTTTCAATTTATCTCGTTTTTCCACATTACTGCCAACTGGTTATATCAACTCAAATATAGTCGTTTATAACTATAATTTGCCGGATAACAACACTTTTCTGTGATGGTTACAGAATAAACAAATATTAAAGCTCCATCATTAAAACTTCAAAAGCTGATAGACATCAACTTTTAAAGCTTTAGAAATTTCATATAATGAATAAATGGTGGGATTAACTTTTCCATTTTCTAATTTTTCAATTGCTTGTCGATCCTTACCACATTCGCGTGCCAAATCAGATTGGCTCCATCCCTTTTTGGTACGTAACTCAATAATCCGATTACCGACTTTCTTTTTCAATTGATCCCTTGTCATCTAACAAATGTCAATTTATTCTATTACATTTTTGTCACATTTTAATATGACAGTCCAAATAATTTCATATATTTGTCATATAATAATACGACATTTTAACATATTTAAAGATAGATTCCTTTTAGGAAAACCTAAACCTTATGCAACCATCACACTACACTCAGTTAAAACAAGGAGACCCTATTGCTTTGGAACACCTCTATCAACAATACAGCCGTATGCTTTTTTGGCTGGGCAAGGATTTGATCAAGGATGAGTTTGTCATTGAGACTTTGGTACAAGATTGCTTTTTAAAGCTCTGGAAACATCGAGATACTATTGAAACCCCACAGCATATCTTTTTTTTCTTACGCTATGTGATGAAAAGGGAATGCACCTATTATTACTGTCGGCCCCGCAATCATTTTTACCGCAATATGAGCAGGTTAGAATGGTTTGGCAATTACCAAGACTTTATGTTGGGGCACGATCCAGTTGCTGAAGAAGACCAGCATTTGCTGGAGCAAGAGGCTAGCCAAAAAGCTTTTGAACAGGTAAAACAAGTACTGCCCTTTTTAGGGGCGGAACGGCAGCGTTTGATAGAACTTTGTTTGACTTATGGTTTTCAATACAAAGCCATTGCCGAGGTAATGGGAAAAGGAATCACCGAAACGACCAATGAAATTAAACGCAGTATGGAAGCCTTAAAGCAGATCATACATCAAGGCCATTCCTTAGAAAATAATAACCGTCTTCGTCCGCTTAAAATACAAGGCGGCATGACGCCAGAACAATCTGAAATCTTCCAACTGCGTTGCGAGCAGGAGTTGTCGTTTGCAGATATAGCCCAACAGCTGAACCTATCGCAAAAAGAAGTACATCAAGCTTTTACAGTGGCCTATACCTTGATGCAGCAAGAAGCCGAACAACAACTAGAATCTGCTTAAGATGAAAAAGAAGACGATCAAACTCACGCGAAAAATACAGGTGGTGATCGACTTGCCTACGCCGGAAGAACGTAAAGAAGCGATCGGAAAATTGTATGCATGGCAAGACCGGGCGTATAGAACGGCCAATATCATGGTGTCTCACTTATACGTACAGGAGATGCTCAAGGAGTTTTTTTATTTATCGGAGGGCATTCAATATAAACTGGCACGCGAGCAAAAAGACGAAGCGGGGATCCTACAAACCTCCCGTATGAATACCATCTACCAAGTGACTTCCAAACGCTTTAAGGGCGAGATGCCCACCAATATTATTTCTTGCTTAAAGGCAAGCTTGTACAGCACCTTTAAAAAGAACCAAGAAGCCTATTGGCGGGGCGAGTGTGCGCTGATGAGTTTTAAAAAGGATATGCCCTTCCCCTTTACCACCGAAGGCATGAGTAAACTGGAGTACGATCCAACAAAGAAAGCTTTTTGCTTTCGCCTATTTAAAATTCCTTTAAAAACTTATTTAGGTCGGGATCATAGTGATAAGTGGCGGTTATTGCAGCGGGTAAGTCAGGGAGAACTCAAATTGTGTACCTCCCACCTGCAACTGAAAGACGGCAAGACGTTTTGGTTGGCGGTCTTTGAATTGGAAAAAGAAACACACCACCTCAACCCGGGCGTCATTGCGGAAGTTTCTTTGTCCTTGGAATACCCCATCGTGGTAAAGGTGGGAAAAAACCGACACCAAATTGGTAATAAAGAAGAGTTTTTACACCGTAGGTTGGCGATACAAGCTGCCCGAAAACGGGCACAGGTAGGGGCTACTTACAATAAATCGGGCAAAGGGAAAAAACGCAAGCTGAAAGCCGTAGAGAGGTTTCGTCAACAAGAAAAGAACTACATCCTACAACGATTACACATCTATAGCCGTAGGCTCATCGATTTTTGCATTCAGCACCAAGCCGGCACGTTAATGCTGATGAATCAAGAAGATAAAATAGGCATCGCCAAAGAAGAAGGCTTTGTCCTCCGCAACTGGAGCTACTGCGAGTTGATGACCAAAATACAATATAAAGCCAAGAAAGTGGGAATTGAAGTGATTGTGGGGTAAATGAGTACAATTTTAAATGATGAATTTTAAATGTAAAATAATAAAGTTGAGTAGTTGGTTTTTTGCTCAAGAATAGTTCTATAAACTGTAAGCGGTAAACTGTGAACTGTGAGCTAAACGGAGATTAGTGGTGAGTACAATTTTAAATGATGAATTTTGAATGTTGAATAGTTAGCCTGTCACTTCGAGTGATTTTAGACGAGCCTTAGCGAGGGTGAAATTGTATCGAGAAGCAGATTTAAGGTATTTGTTCTTTGAATTTTGAGTATTGGTAGTGAGTAAAATGCTAAATGTAAAATGTAAAAAAAGGTGGAGTAGTTAGCTTTCGTCTCAGGGATAGTACTGTGAGCAGTAAACTGTGAGCTAAAAAAACAAGAAGCGGAGATAAGTACTGAGTAGTGAGAATAGAGTGGCTTGGGGGTATTTTTTGGAAGCAGAAATTTCACAATGGGCGCTTAAAGAATAGGTGATTTAGTAATCGGATTGGAGTTTGAACTTTAGAATTTGAGATTTGGAATTTAATAGAGGGTGCTTGCACACCCGTAAGGTGAGGTACAGGTTACACTCACTAAGTGTTTTACACCTGCAACGCGTGGGTTCTCTCTTTTTGAATGGCTTCCCATCCCTATAGGATTGTCTTACAAGCTATAAAAAAATCTTATATTTGATAAAGTATTAAATGTAATTTTCCTCCATATGACAGCTAATTCTTTAGGAAAGAATTCGAATATTTATGATAGTATTTTTGATCTTACTCCATTTCCAATGTGGATATATGATTTAAAAACTTTAGCATTTTTAATGGTAAATAAAGAGGCTATTCGTCAATATGGGTATACAAAGGAGGAATTCTTAAGTATGACTATTAAAGATATTAGGCCTATAGAAGATGTCCCTAAACTAGAAAAAGCTATTGACGAAGTGCGTTTACGTAATGAACTATACATGGAAAGTCTTTTTAGGCATCAAAAAAAAGATAAAAGTATCATCTATGTTCAAATTAAAAGTAATCTTATCTCCGTTAAGGGTAAACCAGCTGAAATAGTAACAGCTATTGACCTTACACAAAGGTATACTCAAGAGAAACACATTGAAGAACAAAAAAAATATCTATATACTATTAAAAGAATTAATCAAATTCTAATAAAATTAAAGGATTTGAAGAGTGCTTTAAAAGAATGCCTTGCGATAGTGGGTGGATCAATCAACATTAATCGAATCCATTTTTATTATCACAATCCTTGTGGCACTATTCCGCAGCGCCTAAGCTGGACTAATCATACTACGGGAGCTTCTATCGAGAATGATAATCCACACCATATTTCATTCTCAGAATTCCCTCAAGTTTTACAAGCATTAAAAAAAGGTGAACCTTTTCAAAGAGTTATTGCAGATTTAACGCCTTGTCAATTAAAAAATATTCTCATATCACACAACCTTACTTCTATTCTTATTTTGCCTATCATGATTAATAATATCTTTTCAGGTTTTATTAGATTAGATGAGTTCGGGGGCGCAAGAAAGTGGAAAGAAAAAGAATTGCAACTTTTAGAAAACTTTACTTCAACTCTAAGTCATATTTTTAAAGAATCTCACGTCTACCAAAAACTAGTGGAGAGTGAAGCACGATTTAAATCGCTTGTACAGAATGGAACAGATCTTATTGCTATTTTAGATACAAATGGTAAATATAAATATGTAGCCCCCACTTCCCTTAAAGTACTAGGAATTCCATCTCACGAATTTATTGGAAAAAATGCCTTCGATTTTATTAATAAAAAAGACAAAGCCATTGTTACAGAGTATCTAGAGCTAATATATAAAAATGATAAAGTTACTATTGAACCCTACCGTTTTCAGGATGCAAAGAAAAACTGGCAATGGATTAAAACCACTTTAACCAATCATCTGTCTGATCCAGCCATTAAAGGAATAGTTGCCAATAGTAAGGTCATAACTACTGAGATTGAAAAAGGAATGAGCGATAAATTATTAGCTTCATTAACCAAAAGAATAAGTAAGCCTGGATCACTGGCAGATTCCTTATCATTTGCTTTAGAAAAAATAGTTCAACTTTCTACTATTAATATTAGTGAAGTTTGGCTAATCTCTGAAGATAAAAACTTCTTAAACCTTATTTCAAAATCATGCCAAACTGAAAAGTTTAATGATTTTTATCCAGCCTCTATAACTATAAATAATTTTGAAAAAGGGAAAGGATTGCCCGGATATGTATGGGAGACAGAAAAAAATTGTATCTGGAAAAATCTTCCCAATAATCCAATGTTTGTAAGAACACAAGAAGCGAAATTGGTTAATCTTAATATTGCTTTAGGTGTCCCGATTATATATAATAAGGAGTTTTTAGGCTGTTTAATATGTTATTCTATGGAGGAAAAGCTTTCAGATAAGCTAAAATTGCTAACCGAAGTAGGCCTACATATTGGAGCTGTTGTAATGCAGAAAAAAACCGAGGAACACTATAGAAATTTCTTTGAAATTTCACCCGATCCAAAATGTATACTAGGCTTTGATGGTTATTTGAAGAAAATTAATAATTCTTTTGAAAATTTATTGGGATATAATTACAATGAATTAATGAATGCCCCCCTTAATTATTTTTTACACCCAGCAGATAAAGAAGTATATCAAAAAAAAATAAGCACCGCCATACAAGAAAAAGCCTCTTTATCTCTTGAAGTACGATTTTTAACAAAAAACAGCAAGATAAAATGGTTAATATGGAATACTACTGTGTTACCAGAAGCAAAAGTTATGATTGTGGCTACGAAGGATATTAGCCAACAAAAAATTGCAGAAAACAAGTTAAAAACTGCCTATGGGCGACTTAAAACTGCTCAAAAAATTGCAAAAATAGGATATTGGAGTCGAAATCTGAATGCTGAAGTTTCTGAATGGAATACCCAAACCTACAGAATATATGGTTACAAGAAAGGGGAGTTTCTACCTACCTTAAAAAATATTTCGCAAACATTTCATCCAAGCGATCGACATTTAATCGAAAGGGATCCTCGTGAGTATTTAGAACCTAATACGATTAAAAGTTTTGAACATCGAATTTTAACTGCTGCAAACGAAGTTAAATGGGTTCACCAAGAAATAAGGCTCCTGACCAATGAGAAACACATACCTTATCGAATAGAAGGGACCATTCAGGACATTACAGAGAAAAAAGAATATGAATTGCAATTAAACCTGAGTAATGAAAGGTTTCGTTTGGCCATGAAAGCCAGTAATGAAATGATGTGGGAAATAGACTTCCAGCACAAGACAGTAATTCGTGGGAAAGTATACGAGAAAAATATAAAATATAATAACAACGAAGCTTTTATTAAAAATAATTCGTGGTTGAAGAAAATCCACTCTGAAGATTTAGAAGAAGTGTGGAGTTCTTTTGAGAAAGCGCTCAATAATCAGCAAAAAAAACATTGGACTAAAGAATACAGGATATTTGCTGAAAACGGCACTATCTTTTATATGCTAGATAGATGTTTTATCCTTAGATCTAAAGACGGCACCCCACAACGAGCAATAGGTTCTGCTCTCGATATTACCACTGCTAAACAGCAATTTAAAAGAATTAAGAAACAAAATGAAAGCCTTCGTGAAATTGCTTGGCTTCAATCGCACGTTATTCGAGCGCCTCTCTCGAGAATTATGGGGTTAGTTTATTTTGCGAAAAATCAGAGCGAACAAGAAAAATCTAAAGAAGAAATCTTTGATATGATTGCTACTTCCGCCGAAGAGCTAGATCAGGTGATACATAAAATAATTGATAAGACTTCCAATATATACCAACAATGATGAAGCAAATTTTACTGATTGATGATGATGCTATAATAAACTATTTACATTCACACATTTTAAGATCTAAATTCCCAACGATTCCAATTATTGTTTTCGAAAACGGTTTGAAAGCATTGGAATACCTAAACAATAATGGTACATTCTCTTATCTTATTTTTCTTGACATTAATATGCCAATAATGAGCGGGTGGGAATTTTTAGAGGCGGTTTCAACTGAAAATACAGACTTAGATTTGCAAATTCATCTTGTAACTTCCTCCATAGATCCTGCTGATAAGTTAAAAGCAAAACAGTACCCCCTTGTTTTTTCTTACTTAGTTAAACCTTTAAGAGTAAAAGATCTCACGCACTTACCTCATTTATAATCTACTTTTTATTAGTCACTCAATTCATTTAATTTATTACCTTCTAATTATTAGCCTCATAGTCCTATCCTGTAATAAAATTAAAAAATTATAGTTCTCCCAAAAAAAAATAGATTATTGCCCATATTGAGAACATACACCTCAACACATAAACTTAAAGTTTTTTAAGAACGAAAGATTACATGACAAAACCTTTTTACTCTCAAGCGATTTTTTTACTTTAATTATTCGTTTGAGAGCTGAACTACTTATACAGTCGGGCTTAAAAACAACTTTTTATTTTTTAGCCATCTCTGCTTCCTTGATTTTCAATATATTTTTAGATAGGTCAACTTTTACGGAAGATGCTAGAATATAAAAATAAGACGTAGGACTTAAAACTTAGCTTTTAATGATGAAGCTAGTACATAGGACGTACGACATAAGATCCCTCTCTATCAATAAATTTGGGATATTCTTTGAAAGCTTGCGGCATCTTGCACGAGGAATTTAGATATACTTCTCTATACTATTTTTAACACTATCGGAATGATACCAACTACTGTCATGCAGAGTGGAGAGAAACGAAATGAAATATCTTTTCATTAAAAACTCAAACTCCTATTTAAACAGATTTCTCAGTCCTTCGGCCATCGAAATGACAGACAGAAAAGAACCTGTCATCTAGAACAAAACGCAGTGAAGTGAAAGATCTTTTCTTTGATTAAGGAATAACATACATAGAAGTAAAGTTTTAACTTGTGAAATAGAAATTACATTAATAATTTCCTCTTTTACTCATTCACTTTGCTATTGCTTAAGTATTCGTGAATCTTAAAAATCGATTTTCATTGTTCAAAAGGAGGAAACTCAATTGAATAAATTATTAAATTCCAAGGAGTTCCTAGATGAGGTCTTGGAATAGAATAAAGAAGTTAAAAGAATTTTATTCTTTACATAAGATCTTTTCCATCTTTCGGCCTCGAGCCAATTCGTCTACCAATTTATCTAGAAAACGCACTTGCTGTGTTAAGGGCTCTTCAATTTCTTCTATGCGATAACCACAAATCACTCCTTTGATAAGAGAAGCGTTTTCATTCAACTCAGCTTCTTGAAAGAAAGTTTTAAAAGTGACTTTACTTTCTATCAATTCTTGAACTTTTTGATCATCATAACCCGTAAGCCACTCTATAACCTGATGCAACTCTTCTATAGTTCGCCCCTTCTTTTCCACTTTGGTAATATAATGTGGGTATACCGAAGCAAAGGTCATTTTTGCAATACGTTCGTGATGTGCTGCTGTAGCTTTCATACTAATTTTTAATTAAGAGGTCGTACTATTATTTCTCATAAAATCAAATGCTCCTTTTCTAAGCTCTATTCCATACTCCAAATAAGCTTTTAAACAAGCCAAAAAATTCGCCCATCCTCCAGAGTTTTCTAAAGCCCAAGCCAGATTTTTTTCATTCAATTCTTTTCCTTTTTCATTTACCCTTACAATAGTGCTCTGATCTGCTTGCTTTTCTAACTTTATATTCACAACGGTTTCAGGATCCCATACAAAAGAAATAGTATGCGGACTTTCAGTATGGATCTCTGTAATAGGAAATTTTTCAGAAAACTCAGGAAATTTCCAAACCACTTCATTTCCCGTTTCTAATCGTCCATTACTTTCAGCTATAAAATACTTGGTCATATGGAAGGGATTCACTATTCCTTCAAAAACCTCTTCTATAGGTTTTTGAATTTGCAAAACAGCTTTAGGCTCTAGTTTCATAAATACATTTCTTTGAAGGTAAATATAAAAAAATATTAATTCTCTATGCAACTATTCTAAAAGCTCACAAAACTCTTAAAGTACTATATTCTCTAAGACAGAATTTTAAGCACATATATTATCTTTAATATTCTTATCTAGTAAAATTTCAAAAAATATTCTCTATTTGAATAGCTAATCATTACTTTTGAGTTGGCTTTAGGGGTATTCTAAAAAAAGAATTGAGACACACCCTTTGAACCTGATTCGGTTAAGACCGGCGTAGGGAAAAGTAGAAGTTATATTTCTTCACCACTTAAACAAAGGAGCTTCCTTCAGCCATTTATCAAATTTAAACTCATAAATGATGAAAGAAACTTTGTGGAATAATATTACCCAACTTCGAGAAAAATCTCCCTTGGTGCACAACATTACTAACTATGTAGTGATGAATAATACTGCAAATGCTTTATTGGCCGCGGGTGCTTCTCCTATTATGGCTCACGCTCCAAACGAGATGGAAGCCATGATGAAGATTTGTCAAGCTTTGGTAGTGAATATTGGTACGCTTGATGATTATTGGGTTACCTCTATGAAAAAAGCTGCTCAACAAGCCAATCATCTTAACAAACCCTGGGTGTTAGATCCTGTAGGCGCTGGTGCAACTCCCTATCGTGATGAGGTGTTGAGCGATTTATTAAGCTTACATCCCACCATAATTCGTGGGAATGCTTCAGAGGTTATGGCGCTTGCCAAACACAATACTACTTCTACAAAAGGAGTCGACAGTTCTGCTAAAAGTAATGAAGCCATAGCTGCAGCTCATATTTTAGTTGAAAAATATCAGGCTTGTATTTGCATTTCTGGAGCTACCGATATTATTATAAGTCGGGATAAAGAAATTCACCTCCTTAACGGAAATGAACTGATGACAAAAATTACAGGAATGGGATGTTCTGCCACAGCACTCGTAGCAGCTTTTTCTGCCATTGTTGACGATAGAGCGGAAGCCGTGACTTCTGCCATGGCCTTGCTAGGAGTTGCTGGTGAAATCGCTGCACAAGAAAGCAAGGGTCCGGGTAGTTTGCAAATGCATATTTTAGATAAGCTTTACAATTTGACGGAATCAGAATTTAACGCTACCCTAAAATTAGAAGTAAAACGTGGTTAAGTCATTTCCCTATCAACTGTATTTGGTAATTTCTGAAGAAGCTTGTGTACACAATCATTTTTTAACGGTAGCCGAACAAGCGGTTAAAGGAGGTGTAGATCTGGTTCAACTTCGAGAAAAAAATACGTCTACTCAGGCATTTCTTCAAAAAGCATTTCAGTTAAAAGAAGTTTTAGATCGGTATGATGTACCCCTCATTATCAATGATCAATTAGAAATTGCACAACAAGTAGAGGCTTATGGGATACACGTAGGCACTTCTGATATCGCACCCACGCAAATCCGTAAAAATTGGAAAAATTTACAATGTTTGGGATATTCTATCGAAGAATTACAGCAACTAGATACATTAGAGTCTAAAACAGCCGATTATTTAGGAATTAGTCCTGTTTTTAGCACTCCAACAAAAACCGACACCATTACTGAATGGGGACTAAACGGCATTCAACAGATTCGATCTATGACCGATAAACCTTTGGTCGCTATTGGAAATATGAATATTCAAAATACGTATGAAGTCATAAAAGCGGGAGCCGATTGTATTGCTGTAGTTTCGGCGATTTGCGCCTCTAGAAACCCAGCGACAGCAGCTGAACAATTAAGAAACGAAATAGAAAAGGCATGATTCAAAAAAAATACACCTACCCCTCTGTACTGACTATTGCTGGTTTTGATGCTAGTGGCGGTGCTGGCATACAAGCGGATATGAAAACCATTTCTGCGCTGGGTAGTTATGCTACCTCGGTATTAACCGCATTGCCTATACAAAACACTACGGGAGTAAAATCTATTTTTAATATTCCCGAAAAGGTGGTGGGCGAGCAAATAGACTGTATTTTCGAAGATATTCTTCCTGATGCTATAAAAATAGGAATGGTACACACCCCAAAATTGGTAGAGGTCATCGCTGAAAAAATAAGTCGGTTTCCTCATATTCCCTTGGTGTTTGATCCGGTTATGGTGGCGACTAGCGGAGATCATTTAATTGAAGAAGAAACCATTCAAAGCATTATTACCAAGTTATTTCCGCTTGCCGATGTTATTACTCCTAACTTGGATGAAGCCGGGATATTGGCCAATATGAGCATTGAAACGGTAGAGGAAATGCATATCGCAGGAAAAAAAATTATGCAGCTTGGTTGCAAATCGGTTCTTCTTAAAGGCGGGCATTTAAAAAGCGAGAAACTCACTTCCCTTTATTTTTCGCCTAACGGAACAGTAGAAAGTTTTGAGTTTCCAAAATATAATACCCACAATACACACGGATCGGGTTGTACACTTTCTTCGGCTATTGCTACTTACCTATCCCAAGGAAAAACATTATTAGATGCCGTAAGCTTAGGTCAAGAGTACATACATGAAGCTATTTATAATGGTAGAGATGTAGCAATTGGAAATGGTAACGGACCCGTAAATCACTTTTTTAACCCCAAAAAACTCATTAAAAATGAAATGGACCGATAAAACTTGGACCCAAATTGTACCTATTTACCAGAAAATTATTAAGATGCCCTTTATTGAAGAACTTCAGAAAGGAACGCTTCCGCTAGAAAAATTTCAATTCTATATGGGGCAAGATTCCTTTTACTTAGAAAACTTTGCTCGCAGTTTGGCGCTAATTGGAGCAAGAGCACATCGTGTATCACATGCATTAGATTTTATTCGGTTTGCAGAAGGAGCCATTGTAGTAGAAAAAGCTTTGCATGATTCCTATTTTCAAGAATTTGGTCTCAATCAACGAGGAAGCATTGAACCTACTACTCATCATTACATCAATTTCTTAAAAAGCACTTCAGCTTTAGATCAAGTAGAAGTAGCCATGGCTGCTGTACTACCTTGCTTTTGGATTTACCAAGAAGTAGGTGATTATATTTATCAAAACCAGTTGAAGGAAAATAATCCCTATCAAAAATGGATCGACACGTATGCCGGTGAAGAATTTGAAACTTTAGTGTTTAAAGCAAAAGAAATTTGTGATTTGGTCGCAGAAAATTGCACCGAAACTCAACAACAAAATATGATGAATGCATTTGTTGCTGCCAGTAGATTAGAATTTATGTTTTGGGATAGCGCTTATCGATTAAAGCATTGGGAAGTATAAAAAATGGGAAGCAAATTTTGCTTCCCATTCCCTTGATAATTACTTATTAATTTTTTCGGTTATTTCTAAAGCACGTTTTACTTGAGCAGCAATCGCTTGCCTTTGCTTATCATTGAGGTCACTTCCTCCTACAACACTAAAACCATATGGATTTCCGCCGGTTTCAAAAACTACAGGATCGGCATAGCCCGGCGCTGCGATTAGAGCTCCCCAATGCATCATGGTTTTGTACAAGGAAAGCAACGTACTTTCCTGACCACCCTGAGGATTGGCAGCACTCGTCATCCCCGTTACTACTTTATTCACTAATTTCCCATTTTGCCAGAGTCCGCCGGTAGAATCGATCAAACTTTTAAATTGTGAAGGAGCATCGCCATAGCGTGTTGGATAACTAAAAATAATCGCATCTGCCCAATCTAAATCATCTACTGTAGCGGTTTCAATTTCTTTAGTTTTCTTGTAATGATTATACCAATCTTCATTTTGTTTCATTACTCCTTCGGGAACGGTTTCTTCCACTCTTTTAAAACGAATTTGTTTAACTCCTAAATCCTTAGCTGCACTTTCTGCTTGTCGAGCTAAGTTATAATTGGTACCAGTTGAACTATAATATATGATTGCTAGTTTTAAATTTTCCATAGTTTTTTATCTTGAAGATACTATAAATCAATCAACTCAACCTAAAACGAATGATAAAATTTTTATAAATATTTGGAATGCAATTCAGCTTGAACAAGCAAATATCTTTATAAAAATATGGCCAAGCTGATAAAATTTCACTTCTTGTTTTCTTGCTTAATTTGTATTTTTAGCCAAAATAAGAATTATGAAAATATACACCAAAACAGGCGATAAAGGTACCACAGCACTTTTTGGCGGAACCAGAGTCCCTAAACACCATATCCGCATAGAAAGCTATGGCACCGTAGATGAGCTTAATTCCTACATCGGACTTATTAAAGATCAAGAAATCAACTCCAACTTAAAAGCACAATTAAAAAAAATCCAAGACAATCTTTTTACACTTGGTGCAGAATTAGCCACCGACCCAGAAAAAGCACAGCTAAAAAACGGTAAAGAGCGTCTCAATATTGTAAAGGTAAAAGAAGCCGAAATACAATTTTTAGAAGATCAAATAGATCTTATGAATAATGAGTTACCACAAATGACGCACTTTATACTTCCAGGTGGTCACACCACCGTGTCATATTGTCACATCGCGCGTTGTGTTTGCCGTAGAGCCGAACGTTTAGCCACAGCCTTACAAGAAATGGAGCCTTTTGAGGCTTACATCTTACAGTACCTCAACCGACTATCTGACTACCTATTTGTACTGGCACGGAAGTTGTCTAAAGATTTACAAGCAGAAGAAGTAAAATGGATTCCTACAAAAGAGGTTTAAACCATTTCCTTTTTGAAAATTATAAGTTAAAAAAAATAAGTTCTTAATATTAATGTTGAAATAATAAATTTTTTTCTTGGCTTTTACAATTAAAAATTTATTTTTGCAAAAATTAAACACAAGTATCAGATGTATTGGACATTAGAATTAGCATCCTATTTAAGTGATGCTCCTTGGCCGGCAACGAAAGATGAATTAATCGATTATGCAATTAGAACGGGCGCTCCACTAGAAGTAGTAGAGAACTTACAATCTATAGAAGATGAAGGTGATTCTTACGATTCTATCGAGGAGATTTGGCCAGACTATCCTACAGATGAAGATTACCTTTGGAACGAGGATGAATATTAAAATATATACGCAAAAATATCAATTAAAAAGTCTCATTTAGAGGCTTTTTTTTTGCGTAACTTTGAAACATAAATAAATCAAAAACAAATTATGGGTTTTTTAGACTCCGTATTAAAAGTATTTGTTGGTGACAAGTCAGAAAAAGACGTCAAAGCCATTCAACCTATAGTAAACCAAATTAAAGCTTTAGAAGCAGAATTTGAAAAACTATCTCTAGATGAATTAAGGGCAAAAACCACAGCTTTTAAACAAAAAATTGCCGATGCTACCGAAAGCATCAACCAAGAAATTTCTACCCTAAAACAAGAAGCCGAATCTTCTACTGATATTACCAGAAAAGAAGATATATACGCACAAATAGATAGCTTAGAGAAAAACGCTTACGAAGCCTCTGAAGCTATACTTAACGAAATTCTTCCCGAAGCCTTTGCTACCGTTAAAGAAACAGCTAAACGTTTTTTCCATAACGAAACCTTGGAGGTTACCGCTAACGAATATGACCGAGAGCTTTCTGCGACTAAAGAATACGTAAGTCTACAAGACGATAAAGCGCTATGGGCTAATACTTGGGATGCTGCAGGAAAGCAAGTAAAATGGGATATGATTCACTATGACGTGCAGCTTATTGGGGGTATTGCGATGCACCAAGGTAAGATTGCCGAAATGCATACTGGGGAAGGAAAAACCTTAGTAGCGACCCTACCTATGTACCTAAACGCCCTAACAGGTAGAGGTGTACACTTGGTAACGGTTAATGATTATTTAGCTAAACGTGATAGTGCTTGGATGGCTCCTTTGTTTCAATTTCACGGTATCTCTATAGACTGTATTGATTACCACAGACCTAATTCTGAAGCCAGAAGAAAAGCCTATAATGCTGACATTACTTACGGTACTAATAATGAATTTGGTTTTGATTATTTAAGAGATAACATGAGCCACTCTCCTAATGATTTGGTTCAACGCCCTCATAATTACGCTATTGTCGACGAGGTCGATTCTGTATTGATTGATGATGCTCGTACGCCTTTAATTATTTCGGGACCTGTTCCTAAAGGAGATGTGCACGAATTTGATGTATTAAAGCCTCAAATCTCTAAAATTGTTGATGTACAACGTAAATATTTAGTGGGTGTTCTTGCGGAAGCGAAAAAATTAATCGCTTCAGGAGATGTTAAAGAAGGAGGATTCTTATTACTACGCGTTTACCGCGGATTGCCTAAAAACAAAGCTTTAATCAAGTTTTTAAGTGAAGACGGTATTAAGCAATTGCTTCAAAAAACAGAGAATCACTATATGCAAGATAATAACCGCGAAATGCCAAAAGTTGACGCGGAATTGTATTTTGTAATTGAAGAAAAAAACAATCAAATAGATCTTACCGATAAAGGGGTGGAATTTCTTTCAGGAAAAGAAGATCCAGACTTTTTTGTCATGCCAGAGATTGGTATGGAGGTTTCTAAGATTGAAAAGTTAAACCTTTCTAAGGAAGAAGAAGTTGAAAAGAAAGAAGAGCTTTTCCGCGATTACAGCGTAAAAAGTGAACGTATCCATACGCTTAGACAATTATTAAAAGCTTATACCCTATTCGAAAACAATACCGAATATGTGGTCATGGATAATAAAGTAAAAATTGTAGATGAGCAAACCGGTCGTATTATGGACGGGCGCCGCTACAGTGATGGGTTACACCAAGCTATTGAAGCTAAGGAAAATGTAAAGATTGAAGATGCGACGCAAACCTTTGCTACGGTAACACTTCAAAATTACTTTAGAATGTACGGTAAACTTTCAGGAATGACAGGTACCGCAGTAACAGAAGCTGGAGAATTCTGGGAAATTTATGAATTAGATGTGGTAGAGATCCCTACCAATCGCCCAATTGCTAGGTTTGATAGAGAAGATTTGGTTTACAAAACCAAGAGAGAAAAATACAATGCGGTAATTGAAGAGGTTACCAAACTTTCTCAAGCTGGAAGACCTGTATTAATTGGTACGACTTCGGTAGAAATTTCTGAATTATTAAGTAGAATGCTTAAATTAAGAAATGTACCACATAATGTCTTGAATGCAAAACTGCATAAAAAAGAGGCCGATATTGTTGAAGAAGCTGGTAAATCTGGTATTGTAACTATTGCTACCAACATGGCAGGTCGTGGTACCGATATTAAATTAAGTAAAGAAGTAAAAGAAGCAGGAGGTTTAGCCATTATAGGTACAGAACGTCACGACTCTAGACGTGTAGATAGACAGTTAAGAGGTCGTGCTGGTCGTCAAGGAGATCCAGGAAGCTCTCAGTTTTATGTTTCTTTAGAAGATAATTTAATGCGTCTATTTGGTTCTGAACGTATCGCCAAGTTGATGGATAGAATGGGACTTGAAGAAGGAGAAGTGATTCAACACGGAATGATTTCAAAATCGATTGAAAGAGCGCAGAAAAAAGTAGAAGAAAATAACTTTGGTGTCCGTAAGCGTTTATTAGAATATGATGATGTTATGAACGCTCAACGTGAGGTCATTTACAAACGTCGTTACCATGCGCTATTTGGAGAACGTCTTCGTGTAGATTTAGCGAATATGATTTTCGATATTTCGGAGTCTATTACAGAAAGCAATAAAAATGCAGCTGATTTTAAAAACTTTGAATTTGAATTGATTCGTTATTTCTCTATGGATTCTCCTGTAGATGAAAAAGAATTTGAAAAACTTAAAATTCAAGAATTAGCAGGAAAAGTATACAAAGCTGCTTATGCTAATTATGAAGAACGCATGACGCGTAATGCTGAAATGGCTTTCCCAGTAATTAAGCAAGTTTACGAACAGCAAGGAAACAAGTTTGAACGTATTGGAGTTCCTTTCTCTGACGGACAAAAAACACTTCAGGTTACTACGAACCTAGAAAAGGCCTACGAAACTGAAGGGAAGCAACTTGTTAATGACTTTGAAAAGAATATTACGTTAGCTATTATTGATGATGCTTGGAAAACTCACTTAAGAAAAATGGATGAGTTAAAGCAAAGTGTTCAGTTGGCAGTTCACGAACAAAAAGATCCTTTATTAATTTATAAGTTTGAAGCTTTTGAGTTGTTTAAAGGCATGTTGGATGAAGTGAATAAAGAAGTGATCTCATTCTTATTTAAAGGTGAAATTCCGCAGCAGCAAACACAAATTCAAGAAGCTAGAGAAGAAAAGCCTAAAGAAAGACTAGAAACCAGTAAAGAAGATATTCCTAATATGGATGAAAGAGCAGCACAAAGTAGAGCTGCAGGAGAACAGGCTAGTCAGCAACAACCTGTTACCGAAACCATTGTTAGAGATCAGCCTAAAATTGGTAGAAACGATAAAGTGACGATTAAAAATGTAAGATCGGGTGAAAGCAAATCTGTTAAATACAAACAAGCTATTCCCCTTATCGAAAAAGGAGAATGGGTACTTACCGATGCTTAATCCTCAATTTTTATTTAAGGTTTAAAAAAATCCCAATCGAAATGATTGGGATTTTCTTATTTTTGAGGCTTAATCTTATTATCGCATGAAAAATTTTAAAACTGAGATCAAGTGGGCTATTATTTTTAGTATAGTTACTTTATTATGGATGTTTCTTGAAAAAAATGTAGGCCTTCACGGTCAGCACATTTCGCAACATGCGATTTACACGAATTTGATTGCCATCCCTTATATTATTATTTTTTACTTAGCGATAAGAGAGAAAAAACAAGAATACTACCAAGGCATTATGAGTTGGCAACAAGGCTTAATTTCTGGAGGGATTATGTCGGTTTTAATTGCTTTATTAGCCCCGCTTGTCCAGTATATTGTTTCTACAATCATTACTCCCGATTATTTTAATAATGTGATCGCCTATGTGGTCGATCAAGAACGTATGACCGAAAAAGCGGCTAGAAACTACTTTAACCTAAAATCGTATATGATTCAATCTGCTTTTGGAGCTTTAGCGATGGGAATTGTTACCGCTGCAATTGTTTCTCTATTTTTAAAAACCAAAAAGAAATAAGGCCTAAGGTAATTTTAAAAGTAAATTAGGATTAGGGCAGTTTTCTGTATAAAAAGCTAGGTCTTTAACAGCGCAAACTCCTGGGTAATCTCCTCTATTTCCTTCCAAATCTCGTATGATCTGAAAATGTAGATGCGGAGCATAATCACCATTAACGCTAGCCTCTCCCAAATATCCTATAACACTTCCTTTTTCTAAAACGTCTCCAGTTTGTATTCCGTCAAGGGAACTTAAAGTTAAATGCCCATATAAAGTATAAAACGTATGTGCCTCTAATGAATGTTCTATAATTATGGTTGGTCCATAATCTCCATGATTTTGGTTGTTTTTAAAACTATGTATTTTTCCGTTTAACGGAAGTAAAACTGGCGTATTTGCAGGACACCAAATGTCTATCCCTAGATGAATATTTCTACTATTTTCCTTATCGGAAGTAAAATAAGTGCTTCTCGCATATAAGTTACGTTCCTCTAAATACCCTCCATAAGCCACTTTTTTATCGGAGCTGATTAAGTACTGTGTGAGGTAATCTTGAAAAACTTTAGAAGAGCTCGTATCTACTTCTTTTAAAGCGGATTGATGAATAGACAAATCGACCGCTATATAATCCGCTAAGGTGTTATGATCAACTATTGGAGTAAAGTCTGGCGTAAGCGAATTCAGGTAAGCGTTGAAATTCATAAGTTCTAAGGTTGCTATAAATAAAAATAGTCTTGTCTAAAAGACAAAACTATTTTTATAAAGTACCTTTACCAAACTTCTTAGCAGAAAAATTTTAGGTTATACAGCAATTGGCACTTTTACTTAATCACCAAGTCACTAAACTTAGCGTTAATCATGATATTACTATCGGTGTTTCTAGATTTATGATAACCATTAATCAGTTGATTTCCGTAGCTATCCATTTTCTTTGTTGTTAATTGATTCGGAATTCTTATATCACTTCTAGAGCCATTGTAAGTAAAGTTAAAGGAAGATTTAGGCAGACTCAAAACCAAATCGCTGTTCTCTAAACTAATATCTAATTGAGCAAAATCATCACTTACATTTTTAATATTTAATTCTCCAAAAGACCCTGAGATAATTCCTGTCTCCTCAATGGTTCCTATATTAACATCACTCCCATTAGAAGCAATTTTAATACTCTTAGCTTTATTAATCTGACTTTCTTTAACGTAGTTCATTTGTATACTTCCGTGTTCCCAACGTTCTATTTTAAGTGGAGAATAAGCGATATTCAGCTTATTATCTTTTCCTAATATCCCTTGAGCTTTAAAATTAGCGTGAGAAACCGAAGCATTTAAATGAGAAACATCGTCTTGTAAATCTACATCCCCATAACGAATGTCCATACGCAATACCGCTTCTTTAGGCATTTTAATAACAATGGTTCTTCTTATACTATTGTTATCTGCCATAGATTTAGGTCGAATCATATTTCCGCTGGAGTAGGTTACGGTGGTAGATTTATTTCCGTTAGGATGAACTACGACTTGCTTTTTTAGGTTTCCTCCATTTTCGTCAAACTGTTGTGCCCAAGCTTCCATTCTCGCACCATATTGCTCTCCCCATTTCTCCATTTCTTTACCAAAATTCTCTCCCCACTTTTCTATAGCAGCTCCGTGAGTTTTTTCAAAATTATTCATTCGAGCTTCTAATTGTTTGGACCATACTTCTGCATTCTGTTCAAAGTTTTTCCCCCACTCTTCCATAGCTTTTTCAAAATCTTTTCCAAAACTCTTCTCCACTTGAGCTTCATATTTTTCAATATAATCTTCCCCTTCATTTTGATAGGCTTCATAATCAAATTTTAAACCGCTCATACTTTCATAAAAACGTGCTGGCAACTTTACATCTCCCATTTTCTCTAACATAGGCCCTACTAAATTAACCATTAAAGGTTCGATCAATTCACTATTTAAGCCTTTTAAACTAGCCATAGGCATAGATTGTGGATGATTTCTTAACCCTGGACCAAAATTAGGAATAGGCCCTCGTGAAATGACTGAAACTCCATTACTATTCCCCAATACTTGAATCTTCCATTCTTTGGCAATTTGTTCTACTTCTTCTTTAGAAAGCTCATCGGCTTCTACATAAGCTTCTACATCTATCGTATTTCGATTCCAAGTCTCTACCACTACGTTGGTATGTTTGGTATCTAATTTTACGGTAGATTCATTATCCACTTTGTAGGACTCTGTGAGCTTGTCTACTTTTTCTTGTGCCACAGCACCATATCCTAAGAACACAAAACTTAAGGTTCCTAAAATGATTTTTAATTTATTGTTCATCATTGCTTTTTTTAAATGTTCACTCCTTGTATACTCTCTCGAGAAGCTTGCTTAATTTCACTTAATTTACTTTTAAGTTTAAATAGCAACTCCAATCTTAATTCTAAGTTGTTGATGAGAGAATTGACAGAGGTTTCGTTAATACCTGATTCGTCAATTTCTTCATTGAGACGCGTATACTCCTTATCTAATCCTTCTAGCTGCAGCATAAAAGAATCGATAAGCTCTTTATTATCATCGGTAATTGTAAGTTGTGCTAATTCTGCATTAATATTAGCCAAGTAATAATCTTCTACTTTTTTAAACTGTGGAGAGACATCACTTAAATAGATAGGAGTAGCTTCCACACTTTGTGTAGGAGTCTGGGTGACCATAGGTACCACCGGACTCGTTGTTATAAGCTGATTCTTCAAAAAGAAACCTGTTGCTAACACCACCACAAGAACTGCTGCTATTTTCATCCATAAATGAGAATTACTACTCTTCTCTTCTGGTAATTCTTCTGCTAAAAGATTTAAAAATCTCTTTTCGTGTCCCTGTGGCAACGTAGGTCTTTGGGCAGAATATTTTTCTTGATTCATTAACTCTCTAAGATCCTGTGCCATTATATAAATGTTTTAATTTTTGTTGTAATTTTTTCTTTCCTCTATGTACCAGCGTTCTTGATGAAACCGAAGTAATTCCTAAGATTTCTGAAATTTCATCGTGATCATATCCTTCTATTAAAAACAGCATCATAGGATATTTGTAACGTTCTGGTAATTCTTCAATTTCACTTTTCACCTGATCGATGGTGATATCGTCATTAATATTCCAATTATTGTCTTCTTCTACCGTCCCCAAGGTTTGCTCGTTGATCGCCGTAAAATTCATTTTTTTAGCTTTTAGCATATCAATACTTTTATTGATCACGATACGCTTAAGCCAAGCGCCAAAAGTCACCTCTCCTGTAAACTGATGCAGTTTGACAAAAGCCTGTATAAAAGACTCTTGCATGGCTTCTTCGGCTTCAAAAGAATTTTTTAAAAACCTAAAAGCGACGTAATACATGGCATCACAATACTTATTATAGAGCTTCATTTGCGCTTTTCTGTCGTTTTTCCGACAAGCTTCTATGAGTTCAGTTTGTAACAAAATATTCTGGTTAGTTGCTATTCATTTATAAAGACGAAACTTAATTCTTTTTGTTGCAATTGTGCTGAATAATTTTATCTTTAAAATAAAAAAATGTCGAAAAAGTTTAGATACGCCATTACCTTCTTCATCGTTTTAATACTAGGTGGAACTATTGGTTTTTACATTATGAAGAACCAAACCAAATCTTTAAGTCCAGAGGAAACCATTACCTATAGACACGACAATCTTAAAGTGAATGTTTTTTATAACCGTCCTTATAAAAAGGAAAGAGAGATTTTTGGAAACCTTGTTCCTTATAATAAAGTATGGCGAACTGGAGCGAATGAAGCGACCACTTTTAAGGTGAATCAAGATATTATGGTTGATGGATCTTTGTTGGAAGCAGGAGAATATACCTTGTGGACCATCCCTAATAAAGATTCTTGGAAAGTGATCTTTAATAAAAAAATGTACGCTTGGGGTATTGATCTCACAACTGAAGATGCTGCCCGAGATCCCGAATATGACGCATTAACTATAGAAGTGCCTGCTCGTGAGAAATTAAATGTGACCGAACAGTTTACCATCTATTTTGACCGACAACAAGAAATGCACATGCTTTTTTTAACTTGGGATAAAACTTTTATAGCCATTCCTTTTAACAAGTCGAGGGGTATAGATACCACTACCGAAGTATAAATACCATAACTTAGTGAAATAAAAAAGCCCAAGATTTAATATCTTGGGCTTTTGCTTGAATGTAAACTTTACTACTCTTCTAAAAGTAAGTTAAGCGTTACATCAATATTATCTCTAGTTGCTCTAGAAAACGGACAAACTTCGTGTGCTTTATTCACCAAATCCTCTCCTGTTTCCACATCTACTCCAGGAATGTAAGAATCTAAAATAACAGCCAATTGATAGTTTCCTTTCTCGGTTTTTCCAATACTTACCGATGCCGTTACACTAAAATCTCCCATATCAACCCCTTCTTTTTCTGCGATAGATTGTAGAGCACTACCATAACAAGCAGAGTATGCCGATGCAAAAAATTGCTCTGGATTGGTTCCTTCTCCACCATCACCTCCCATATCTTTTGGGACACTCAAGTTCATATCTATTTTTCCATCATCCGTTTTAACGCTTCCAGAACGTCCACCTTCAGCAGTTGCTTTTGCGGTATAAAAAGTTTTCATTTTATTCTATTTTTATCAGTTAATTTATAATTTCAAGATAGAAAGGAATCGTACGCTTTTCAAAAATGAATTCATAAATTTGTCCTAAATATTTCTTCCTATGGCAGCAGCTAAAAATAAATCCGCTTTAAGCGAAAATGAAAGTCCGTCTACTCCAAACAGCATCGGGCAAAAAAGTGCTGAAAAAATTAAAGCTTTACGGAAGAAAAAACTAGATATTGATCAGTTATTACAAGACATCCTTAACGGAAATAAAACCGCACTAAGCAGAGGAATCACTTTAGTAGAAAGTAAGAATGTAAAACATAACGATCAAGTCAATACACTTATCGAAGGCTGCTTACCACACGCCAACCAATCGGTACGTATTGGAATTACAGGTGTTCCTGGCGTAGGAAAAAGTACATTTATTGAAGCTTTTGGCAATTACCTCATCGAAAAACACGGTAAAAAAGTAGCCGTACTTGCCGTAGATCCTACCAGTAGCGTTTCTCACGGAAGTATTTTGGGTGACAAAACCCGTATGGAAGAATTGGTAAAACAAGAAGATGCTTTTATACGACCGACTGCCTCTGGTGATTCTTTAGGTGGAGTCGCACAAAAAACCCGAGAATCTATTATCTTATGTGAAGCTGCAGGTTTTGATACGATTTTAATCGAAACCGTGGGCGTAGGACAAAGTGAAACCATGGTGCATAGTATGACCGATTTCTTTTTGTTACTAAAGTTAGCCGGAGCTGGAGACGAATTGCAAGGTATAAAACGAGGCATAATGGAAATGGCAAATGCAATTGTGATTAATAAAGCTGACGGAGAAAATAAACGCCCCGCCGAACGAGCCAAATCTGAATTTAGAAAAGCGCTCCACCTCTACCCCATTAAAAACAGTGAATGGAAGCCCAAAGTTTTATTAAGCAGTGCGTTGCATAATCTAGGGATTAGTGAGATTTGGGAAATGATAGAAAGTTATGTAAGTTCTACGCAAGCCAACCATTATTTTTACGATAACCGAAAAGAACAAAACAAATTTTGGCTTTTGCAAACCATCAACGAACACTTAAAGAGTAACTTCTACAGCCAACCTGAAATAAAAATAGCCTTACAAAAACAATTAACAGCCATAGAAAATAATAAAACCACACCTTTTGAAGCGGCGAGTTATTTGTTGCAACTGCAAAAAGAAAATCGATAAAATGTTATTATTTTTAGATTATGGGTATTTTTTATTTGTGTAAATTATTAAATAAGTTTAGTTTTAAGAACTTATTAAACTTAAAACCAGTTTATTTATGAACCAAAACAACAAAACAAAAATCCCCCCCCCGCAAAATTAAAGCCAAACAGTTTAAAATGGGGTAGGTATTTTAGCATTCTTCTCATGTTTACCTGTATATTTTACAGTTGCCAAAACGATGAGTTTTTAGAAAAAGAAGCCAGCCAACCAAAGGGCAACATACAACATAGTTCTCAAAGCTTTAGCGAACTAGAAAATAATTCTCAATTTATTTCTGCTTATCATCAACTTAGTAAACAATTGGCGCAAAAGAGCAATGTAAGCGGTAAAGGAGGAGAA
>NZ_VRLS01000044.1:0-28554 GCF_008017825.1 Mesonia sp. K4-1 | reverse complement strand
GCTTCTTTTCGGCAATGGAAAAAAAGAGGTGATCCTTAAAGTTGAAAAGATTTCTCCTTTCGTCGAAATGACAATGTAAATTAGAAGATAGGGAATAGGGGTTATGAGGAGTGATTGATGATTTTAAACTTGAATTCGAAGTTGAACTGAAAGAATTCTACTTACTTAAAACTATAAATTAAACGACTTCTCGATACCATTTCACCCTTGTTATCGCTCAGCTAAAACCCCTCGAGAAGTGCTAGTTTAGAGCTGGAGGATAGTGTGTCTGTAATTTCTCAAGAAAATACTATTCTATTGGTTCTACCATTTTTCATCGTAACAGGAATATGTGTAAAAGTAAAACTCAACTTTTATCTTTAGAGAACTTTCGCTTAACATATAGGAAGACAATCCCGAATAGAAAAGTTAAAAGAGCTCCCCAAAAACTTAACAGTTTATCCCAAAATATACTTCCTAACTCCTCTAACTTAAATAAGATCTGATCCCATAAATTAAGCTCTACGGTAATTGTTAATGTTCTAGAGGTTTTAGGTACGGGAGTGCCAATACAATCTTCTCCCTCATATAGTTTTACAATAGCGCTTATTCTATAAATTCCTTTAGTCTTTTTAGGACTTAAGGTATACTGAATAACAGAGCCACTTTTGTCTATTCTTATACAACCATAGTCAGGTGATGAGATGTTGAAGTCTGGGGCATAGGGTTCAATTTTGGCATATTGTCCCAATCTTGCAGGAAAAGTATTTGAATCTTGTTTGATGTTTCCTTCATTAAAAGGAGAGATACCTTTATCACCAATCCATATACTTAAAGTAAGATTTTCATTACTCTTAATTTTGTCTTTATCAGAAGCTAGTACAATTTTATACTCCTCAAGTTTAACAACGGGGTCTTTTTGAGTAGAGGTTGAATCCGTTGGTGGGCTCATTGCTTCATTCACAGATTCAGTCTCTTTACCACTATTTTTACAAGCAAAAAATATAACGAAAAGAGTCATTACTAAACAAAACCCATAGTGTTTTTGAGATGATAAAGATTTTAATTGTTTCATAAAAGTATCCTTTAGATGTAATAGTAAAGGGGATACTATTTGAATGTTAGAGTTAACAAAAATGTAGTTACTTTAACAATAAATTTAAGCTTTTATTTTTAATTTTCCCATAGATTAATATTCTAATTCACTACATATCTGATAAAAAAAATGTAAGTTAAAAGTCGAGCAATCATTACCCTCTTTGTTGCTCTTCTTCACTAGCGCTATCAAAAGACTTCTTTTCTTTAACTTTATGTTTCCCAAATTTGTAATTAAAGCCAATTTTAAATAATCGTGTATCATTACGCCTATAAAAGCCTAAAGATTGGTTAGGATAATTTATTTCAACTTTTGCTCTGTTGGTATAAAAAATATCAGAAACCCCTAATGATAAACTAGCCTTTTCTTTCCAAAAAGAATAATTCATGCCTATACTAACATCGGCACGATCATCTGCTTCATAAAAAGCTTGTATAGATTTACTTTCATAATATCCGGAGATTTCAATATTTAAATTTTTATTCAATTCAACGGTAAAGGAGCTTTGGTACCGCCAAAAAACACCTTCGGGTTTTTCTTGAATGGAATCGTAAGAAATAATATACTGTTGATATAAGCCCAATAAGCTATGTTGCCAATTGATTTGCTTGTTAATTTTAAAAGGTAAAATAGCTTGCACTCCAACGTTTTGATGACTTCCAAGATTTCCAAACGTATAGCGAGTTTCTTGGGTTCCTTCTATTTGATAGGGAAACTCAGAATAATACGCTTGGGTATAATTGTAAAAGGGAGTGATGACATACCTGTTTTTTAGCGTATGGTTCCATTCTAAGCTATGTGTAAACTCGGGTCTTAATAACGGATTCCCTTGATTAGAAAACAACGGACTTTGATAGGTAATAAAAGGATTAAGGCTACTATAATCTGGACGGTTAATGCGTCTTGCATAAGAAAGGTTCATTTGATACTGATCATTTACCCCATATTGAAGATAAAACGTAGGGAAAAGCTTAAAGTAATGATAAGTGGTTAGTTGATTAAGGCTAGGGGAGTCTCCTTCTGTACTAGTATATTCTCCCCGCAGACCTACTTTGAGCTTCCATTTTTCAGCTATATTTTTTTGCATTGAAATATAGACAGCTGCATTTTGCTCTCTGTACAAAAAGTCGTTACTTAAATTAGGATCTATTTGCCATTGCAGGGAATCAAAATTTTCAAACAAGAAGCTATTGTCCGTTTTGGTTTGGGCGTATTTTAAACCGGTTTCCCAAGTTATTTTTTTAAATGGTAAATAAAAGTCCGCTTTAAAAGCCGTGATTTCTGATTGATTTTTGAAATCACTCCGCAATTGCTCTTGAAATAAGGATACATATTCATTAAAATAACGGTTAGAAAACCCTTGCTGGTTATTAGTGCTAAAGCCTGCATAACTTCCGCTAAGCATCATTTTTTTCTTTAAGGAATCTAATGTATATTCATAAAAAATATCGGTACCGTAATTCAAGTATGCACGTTCTTCAAGGCTTGAGCTTTGTATTTTCTGAAGAATATTACCGGCCTCTCCCAACTGAAAATTTTTATTTTCACCAGGTCGTTCTCCTTCTTTTATCATGGTCCTTAAGGCAAAACTTAAAACAGATTTTTTGTTAACTTGCCAATCTATTTGATTTCTTACAGTATGGTAATAAGTGCGCCGAAGTTCTTGATTAAAAGAACGATAACGCTGTGTTATTCCGTTATTAGAAAACGCGTTAAATTGTTTAATAGCTTCAAAAGAATTTATTTTTCCATAGCTGTAAGAAATATCCGTACGTAATTGTTCTCCTTGGTACTGAAACCCTGTTCTGCTCATTAATCGGGAGTATTTTCCTTGATAACCAGTGAGTGCTGTTTTTAACTCCCATCCTTCTTTTCTTTCTTTTTTGGTAATGATATTAATATAACCTGCATTTCCTTCTGCCTCAAAATTAGCTGGCGGTGTGGTAATAAGTTCTATTGTAATGATTTCATCAGCAGCAATAGTTTTTAAGAAATCACTTATTTCATTGGTGGCTAAGTATTGTAACCTACCATTTAGCATAACCCGAACACCAGATTTCCCCAGCATCTGTAACTGGTCGTCCCTAGCGGTGTAGATACCAGGTGTATTTTTTAGCAATTCAAATGAATTATTGCCCGCAAAGGCAGACCTATTTTCTACATTAATCACCAAACGATCCAATTTTTTTTCCAATAATGGCTTTTGAGCGGAAATAATAACTTCAGATAGGCTTTCTTCTGCAGGATACAAAATTAAGGCTATAGGTTCATTGAGAGAATCGGCTAATTGAATATGCTTTGCAAGTTTTTGATAAGCGAGGTGATGTACTTCAAGTATATAGATTCCTACAGGTACTTTCAAGGTGAATTTCCCTAAAGAATCGGTTGCTGTATAGGTGATCAATTTTTGTTGAACGTCTCTTAAAATCACATCTGCATTCCTCACTGGATGTTGTTGATTGTCTTTTACTTCACCGTGAACTTCTATAGATTGTGCCATTAAAACTTGGTGAATAAATAGGGATAGGAAAAATAAGCTTAGTTGTTTCATGATTTTTGCTTTTTGATGACAGCAAATTTGAGACAACTTCACTTTAAAGACGGTTAACCCGTGGTTAATGGGAGGTTAATGGAACTCATAAAAATCCTTAAGGATGGATCCGAATACATATCAAAACCTAAAGAACCATTTATAACAAGGCTTTTGTTCAATTTTAAGGTTAACGATGGGTTAACGCACAGAAATATTTCGGTATAAAAGGTAAACTATAGTAATTTTGAATGCAGAAGATGTAATTATGAAACTGAAGATCACTTGGCTTATTATCATTTCTATTGCCGCTTTTTTAGCGCTATCGAGTATTCAGGGCTATCTTATCTATAACACTTACACTTTAAAAAGAAAGGCGTTTATAGAAGACACCCGAAGCCGAATCTTAAACATTGACTATAACCAAGAATTGGATTCGATTATCAATAACTGGGATGAAGAATTGAAAAACCAGATTGCCGATTATAAAAATCATCGTAGTACAAATCAAGAAATATTATACTGGTTGCAACTAAAAGCCGATACCTTAAATAAGGACTACTATCGTATTTATCAGAAAGAACTAAAAGATAAAAAACTAGGCTATTCGGTTAATTATAAAAAGAATATAGAAAGCATTGTTATTTTTGGTGAAGAAAATGATACCCTTTTCCCGCAGAAAAAAGGACAAACCTTTAAAATGTTTGGAAATGACTTTCCTGATGAGAAAGCAAATTCAGTAAGTGTATCCCGAACCTTTTCTCAATACGACTACCTCGATCAAACCGAGGATAAAATTACCACGAAGCATTACAATTTGGAGATAAGGTTTAAAGATATGATGCAGATTGTAGATGAAAAAAGTATCGTGCTCAATCAAATGCTTGGTTTATTAGTGGGATCGGTCTTTCTATTTTTAGTGATGCTGGGGCTTTTTTATTACTCGCTAAAAAGCTTAATAACACAAAAAAAAATAAGCACGGTCAAAACCGATTTTATCAATAACATAACACACGAGCTTAAAACTCCTTTAGCTACTTTAGGGATTGCCACTAAAAGTTTAAAAAACGAACACATATTGAAGCATCCTGAAGCTTTTACCAATTCTTTGCATATCATAGACCGCCAAAATGAGCGTATTCAAAAGCTTATCGACCAAGTGATGCATAGTAGTTTGGAGGCTGGGCATCTACAATTAGACCGCCAACCCGTAAACGCATCTGCTTATTTAAATAGGGTAGTGGAAGATTTTAAATTAAGTCAAACTAAGGAAAGAGTAAGCCTCACTACTTCTTTTCAAAAAGAAACACCACCTCTTTTTATTGATGAATTTTATTTCACTACAGCATTATTTAATTTATTAGACAATGCAATAAAGTATAATGAAGGAGATATTCATATTCAGCTTTCCACTAAGCGAATTGAAAATTATTTTTGTATAGAAATTAGCGATAATGGATTAGGGATTCCCAAAGCAGCTCAAAAACAGATCTTTGAAAAATTTTATAGGGTTTCTCAAGGAAACCTGCATACACATCAAGGTCTTGGCTTGGGATTATATTATACGCAGCAAATAGTAACCGCACATCAAGGAACATTGAAAGTAAAAAGTGACATTAAAAAAGGAAGTAGGTTTATCATTAAAATTCCGTTTGCCTTATGATAAAAGCTCATCTATTGTTAGTAGAAGATGATTATGATTTTGGAAGTATCCTAAAGCAGTATTTAGAGGTACACGGTTACCAAGTAAGTTGGGCGATTAATGGCCAAAGAGCTTTAGAACTATTACAAAAAGAAGAAGAAATGCCTTTCTCTATCGCGGTTTTAGATGTGATGATGCCAGAAATAGATGGGTTTCAATTAGCAGAAAAAATGATTCAGCAGTCTCCCGAGGTTCCCTTTATATTTTTAACGGCTAGAAAACTAAAAGAAGATAAAATAAAGGGACTAAAGCTAGGCGCCGATGATTATATCGTAAAACCTTTTGATGCCGACATCTTGGTCTTACGCATTCAAAATATCTTAAGGAGAACCCAACAGCATACCAAGCAACCTGAAACTGAAGATAAAATTAAGATTTCGACTTATTATTTAGATACTCAAAATTATTGTTTGCTCAGGGAGGGAAAAGTTCAGAAAATAACAGAAAAAGAGGCTGCCTTAATTGGTTTTTTGTATCAAAACAAAAATAAATTACTTAAACGGGAAGTTATTTTACAGCAGCTATGGGGGGATGCCGATTTCTTTTCTGGCAGAAGTATGGATGTTTTTATAAGCCGTTTACGTAAATATTTTAAAGAAGACTCCCGAATAAAAATTGAAAGTACCCGAGGTATAGGACTCACTTTTCAAGTAGAACAATAAACCTATTTATTAATTTATAAAAACTATATCATTATGAAACCTATTTTATTATCAATCGTATTATTTGTGTGCGGACTGCTTTGTTATGCACAGCAAACACCACCTACGCCACCCACACCTCTCAGTACTACTTCGGTATCTGTGAATTCCAGTACAAGCAACACTTATCAACATTCTGTAGCCAACAGTGAACAAGAAGATGAAAATTTATCTATCGCCGTAAGCGATTCTGATGATAGTTATAAGTTTAGGGCAAGTTATGCTTCTCCATATGATCAACAGGTAAAAGAAACTTTGATCAATGCATTTGGGAAGGAGAATATCAATAAAAAAGGCTCTTGGCTTTCTTGGGTCTTTTCACCAGGAAATGATGAAGTATATACTATAGAATTTTCTTCTGGTCATGTAAAAATGAAATTAGATAAAACTCAAGCAGGAAACGAGCTACAGCAAAAATTCACGAAGACGGGTGAATTGATTAAAAAAATCCTTTCAGGAGAAGAGAACAATCGGGAAGCCTTAATTTTACAGCGTAAATCTATGCGTTTACAGCGCGAGGCCGAACGTATGCAGCAGGAAGCAAAGCGTTTAAGTCTTCAAAAACGAAGAAACACCAAAAGGGAAGAGGTAAAAGAGTTGAGAGAAGAGTCCGATCGCCTACGTAACCAGGTAGATAGTTTACGTCAGGAAGTAAAAAAGCTGAAAGAAAAGCCTTAAACAAATTCGTGTTCTTCACTAAATCGATAGGAATAGCCGAGGATATAAAGAGAAAAATTATATTTTAGCTTTTTAAATAAAATTCAAAAACCAAACTTATGAAAGAATTGATTGAAAACATTAAAAGCACTTACGAATCTTTTGAGAGCGATGCCAATGCACAGTTAGAAAGTGGTAATAAAGCAGCAGGTACCAGAGCGAGAAAATCTTCATTAGCTTTAGAAAAATTGTTAAAAGAATTCCGTAAAGTTTCTGTGGCGGAATCTAAAAAATAAGTAAAAGGCTGTCTGATATGAGAATTTTCCAGACAGCCTTTTTTATATAATTACTGAAGAAATTATATTCTAATCTCCCTTCTTATGTTTATGCGGCTTAAGTGATGGTGTATTCCCTGGTGTACTTTTATTATCCCGTTGGCGTCGATCGGGTTTACCTGTTGAATCCGCTTTTCTTTTTGGTCCTGGTTTAATTCCCATAATTTTTGTTTTTAGAGTTTATAATAATAGATTACAATTAATATTTGGAATTTATAATATTGTAGAAATGGCTGTTCTTACTGCCTTTTCAAGTACCTCAATAGCTCCATTAGTGGCTCTCTGAGCTATAGCTTTAGAAATAACTGCAATAGCATGTAACTCAGCTTCTAAGACCAATTTCTCATCTTTTAACCTTGATTGGAACTTTTCTTCACTTAATTCACCGCTTATCCTTAATTCAGCGAGCAATTCTAATCGTTCTTTTTTATTTTGTAAGAATTGATTGGAAGTGTCTTTTACTTGATCCCAGTTTTCATCTACATTGTTTTTGATTTTAGTGAGCATATCCGCTAAAACTTCATTGATATCAAAATTCATTTTTTATGTGTTTTAGTTATTAATCTTAATTTGCTGGGTTGTTTTTAATTTCTTTCCCTTTTTCGGCCACTTGCATAGCGTAGAGTAAGTCTTCAAATGTTTTTCTATTTAATTTTATAATCCCATCGCTCAGCGTTTCATCATTTTTGTGCTCTTCTTTATACTTTTTCCATAATTGCAAAGTGATTTCACAAATTCTAGTAGAGTTTTTATTTAAAGACTTAACTTTATTCTTATTATATAAAGAATTCAGTTCTACTTGAATACTTATATATTCATTTACATAATTTTCATAATCCCTTTCATTTTGATTTTCTAACATTTGCAAATAAAATGTATTGATCTGTTTTGCAGTATCCTCTATTTGCGCTGCTACTTCTTCATCATAGCTGGGAACAAGTGTTACTCTACAAGAAGAAACTACGAATACCAAAGAAAAACAGAATAGGATGATTTTAGTCTTACTTGTTAAAATAAGTTTAGAAGTTACCATAGGAAATGCGTTTTAATATTATACTTAAAATTAATGGTATTAAAAGGGGTATGGAATACCCATTAGCGGGTATAATTTTATGAGAGGGCTAATTTTTAAGGTTAGTGGAATTAACAATCAAATTAAAAATGAATTAAAAACTTCAGATCACTAGGTATTAATAACCTATACAACAAATAGATACCCCCTAGATAAGCCCTATCCAATCTACACTAAGTCCACAGTGCTCATACCCCCTAACTACAATATTCCACTATAAAGTGGGAGCATAGTGGAGTAAGACTAAGTTAGGTATCTATTCTAAGGGAATTAAAAGAGGATGAAGTAGAATAGGTGCTGGTTAAAAGCTCTTTGAAAAGGAAAGTATATTTACTTTTTATACCATCAGAGTCTCTTTGTTGTAAGGGACCAGCGTATGTCGAGAAGGGTAAGGGATATAATTATCGGGCAACTAGATTTATCTATTGTACAATTTTGTTTTATACCTGAGCTTAAGACATATCACATTAGTATGGTTATCTCCGTAAAAATCTTATTAAAAAAATCCAACCCAGTAAAGTGGGAGAGGCCTTTTAAAAGGCCAAGCTTTATCGGTTTATATATTCTATAGCTTTTTGAAGCACTTCATCTTTCCCGTCAATCAATCCTTGCAAAGTAGGAGTAACTTCAATATCAATTTTCACTCCTTTTCTTTGAGTTTCTGTACCATCGGGGTAAAAGATACCAATTCCACTAATCATCGTTTTGTAGCCGCCTACCATTTTAAACCTAGTAACATTTCCATCGGCTCCAGAAGTTTGACTCCCCATGGTGGTTACGTGATCTCCTACTTGTAAACCCATTGCAGTAAATTCAGCGTGACTTTGCGATTTTTCATTGACCAATAGAATCACTTTTCCTTTATAGGTTAACCCTTTATTTTTTCCAGCTGGGTTTCCATCCCTCCAAATAAATTTCCCAGGATAATCGAGGTCGGGGTACGTTACTTTATAAAAATCACTCTTTTTTGAAGTAATGTAATTCGCTATGGCGTATAAGGTACCTTGGGGGTAATTTCTGATGTCAAAGATGATGGCTTTCGTATCTTGTAGATGATCCATCATGTCAGAGACCTCTTTTATTTTTAAGGCGCCCATATTTACATAGCCAATGTTTGCATCGATAATTTTATAACTTTCCGCTGGTGGCTCCCATGTATAATTAAAATCTTTAAATACATAACGCTTTATAGATGTATTATAAGTGGTGGTATCTCTTATAAATTCAATTTCAACAGCATCAGATGAACCATTAAATATGGAATAGTAAGCACTTGCTTTTTTTCTTGACAGGTTAGAACCATTAATGTATTTTTCTTTCTGTTTAAAAAGTTTTCCAACTTTTTGATGATCCACTTTGGTAATCACATCGCCTATTTGTAAATCATCCATTTTAGCCAAAGTATCATTGTAAAAACCAGTGATGAGCGCCTTGTCATCCATAAGCTTAAATTTTGCAGGAACCCAATATTTACCAAAAAAGTTATTGGTTTGGTCAGTAGTAAATATTCCGTGACTGTCATCAATGCTTACAATTAATTCGAGCATCGCCAGATGAAAATCCATTTCGTTTTTTGGATGCAAAAATTTCGGTATCATGTTGTGGAGCACTTCATTCCAAGGGGTGTCGGTTTGGTATTTATAAGGAAAAAAATACTCGATGATATTCCAATACCGAAATAAGCTAAGCAACCTTAAGTCTTCGTTTTTCCAATCAAAATCCTTGTATTCAATTTCATTTTCAATTTGTATATTACCAACTCTTTTGTGGGCTATAGAAACATATTCTTTTTTTCCTTGATGCCGGTTGGCTTCTATAAACTTTAGTTTTTTAGATAATTCGGGTGTCAATGCATCACTATGTGTGATCCAATCTAAATCAAAGTTTTTATTGAAATATGCAAGGTCATTATTTTTAGAACATTTTTTACATATCTTTATTTCCCCCAGTTGTTGGATCCATTCTGTATACACTTGAGAAAGCTGCTCTTTGTTTTTACTGTTTTTTACTTTTGGTAAAATCTTAAAAAGCTCTTCATCCCAATTGTACTTCCCATCGGCAACTACTGGATGATAGTATTTTAAAAAGCCCCACACTTTTGCGGTGGTAGCTAGTTTTTCAGTTTCGGTAAGTTCGTTTTGTGCCCAAAGGGAATTTGTACAAACGAAGATCATAAAAAGTAATAGTATTTTTCTCATAGGGGTAACGGTATATTTTTATGGTTCAAAGTAGCTTTTTAATTAAAAGCGTCTCAAGTTACTTTATAAATGAGAAAGAACCAATGAGAAGAGGATTAAGGTGAATAAGGTCCTAGGAATAGGTAAAACGAAAGTAAAACCTTTATTATATTACAATAAAAAAAACCTCTTTGTTGTGCCAAGCCAAAGCTTGCTGGGAAGAGTAATGGGAATAATTTTTGGGAAGCTGAATGTTTACCCCTTCAAATTGATTGATAAGTAGTATTTTATTGAAGGATAAGAGAAACCCGCCTATAAAAACTTTATTAATAGTAATTAAACTCTGGTCAAACTCCCGGTGCAAGTTGAGGGATAAAGTAATGCCAGAGGCTTCGTCTTTTATATTATTCATACCAAATCCAAGCTCTTAGATAAGAGCTTGGATTTGGTAGTTAGTGTCATTATGATCCTATATTTGTTTTAATTACATCCATTCTTATCGCAACTAACCTTTTTACTGGTATTTATCCAATGGATAGCTTCATTTTTAGTATCGGTGCCGCAACCCGTGGTACCTCCTTTTGTTCCTTGATGTACTATTCCTGTAGGTGTTTGTTCTACTGCCATGATTTAATTTTTTTAACTCCCTAAATATAAGTATTTTAATCAAATTTTTACCTTATACTCTATTAAAACTAATATTCATGATTTTCTCTATACTGCACATAATTCATCTTAAAGCAAAATACCTCTAGAGTATACTTCCAAATTGAGCAATGTTTTACACCTACGTTTTTACTCTAAGGCTGAGCGAAATCCGACCCACATATTCATTACAATTACATTAACCTTGTATCCCTAAGTCTAACCACGATGTGCATAGATGGATATTTTTTCAATAATTTGTATTACTGAATGACAGGCAGAGATTGACAAAAAATAAAATGATTATAAATAATGAACAGTCAATTAATTTATTATTGATTTCTGCAAAATCTAGCCTCTCTTTGATATTGTCGAAAATTATAATTTTATTCATTATCTTAATGAAATTCGACGATCTTTGGAAGAAGTATATTTACTTCAATATACTAGAGTTTGATAAAAATGTAATTAATTACATACACCGCATAAGCGGATAAAATCAATTCAACCAACTTCTAAAAATGCAAAAAATAAATTACATTCGTAATGTAGCTTAACTAACTATACAGAAAAGCTATGCAACTCTAACTTAAATGAAATATACAAGCCAAATAATTGAAAATATTAAGAATTATTATAATATAGAATTATCTCAATTAATTGAAAATGATACAGAAATATCCAAAGTTGAATTTTATAAAAATGAAAATAAATATTCTTTAGATTCGAATGGAAATATTTTAAAAATAAACCTTAAGAACAATACAATAAGTGATTTAGAAGGTTTTTTACAAGTTTCTAATACATTAACACATCTGAATCTTTCAGGAAATCGGATAAATAAAGTTAATTTAATAAATAAATTTAAGAAATTAAAATACCTTGATTTAGGTTCTAATGAAATAAAGGATATAAGCGGTTTAAAAAACTTAGAAAATCTTGAATATCTATACTTGGATAATAATCAAATTACTATAATTCCCAACTTAGATTTATCCAACTTGATAGAATTCTGGGTTTATTCTAATAGAATAAAAGATATATCTAACATAAAATATTTAACCTCAATAAAATCATTAAATATATCTGATAATCAAATATCAAACATTTCACATTTATCAAAACTAAAAAAAATAGAGAATCTTAATGTAAGTAAAAATAAAATATTTGACATCTCTGCATTCAAAAATTTTAAAAGTTTTGATTTACTTGATTTATCACATAATCAGATAACAGATATAACAGCCCTAAAAAATATTTCAGTTAATACTGAACTGATGATTGGTCAAAATCAAATTATCGATTTGACACCACTTTATCAAGCCTTAAAAAGAAAAAAGATCAACTTTATTAATGCATTTGAAAACCCATTGATTTATCCTCCTACAGCGATTGTAATGAAAGGTGAAATTTTAATAACTGAATGGTTTGATAATATAATAAATACAACCAAAGAGAAAATCATTGAAAATAATCAATCTAATTCTAAGATTTTGGATATTGGACGAATGGGATTAACTGATTTGAGCTTGATTCCAGAATTGTTCAAAATGCAGAATTTAAAAGAATTAATTATCAGTAATGAATGGGCTGAATACAATGAGGTTGAAAAAAAATGGATACGTCGGGAATCGCAAAATAAAGGTTTGAAGAATAATATTTTTAATATACCATCTGATATTGCTAAACTTCAAAATTTAGAAAAATTGGTTGTAAGTGGTGATTGGAAAAGTAAACATAGCAGCAAAAGTAATAATTGGAGGATTATTGATGTTTCATCTTTATTCAAATTGAAGAAATTACAATTTCTAAATATTAGTAATAATGAAATTCATGATATCTCTGGAATTACTAATTTGAAACATTTAGAAATTGCACATATTAATAACAATAAGATTGACAAAGCTCCTCCATTAGTTGAGTTGAAAAATTTAAAGGAAATTTATTTAAGTAATAATTTAATAGAAAGTATTGATTTTTTGAACGGTTGCTCACAACTAGCCACTGTCGATTTGCATTCTAACATAATTAGTAATTTGATTCCCTTAGAAAAATTATTACTTCATTCAACTACCGGTATTGTGATTAGAAATTCAAGTTGGGAAAAAAAAGCAATATCAATAAGTAAAAACTCTCCCAATATAATCCCTCCTTACGAAATATTAGAACAGTCTAATGAAGGTTTTTTCCTTTATTTAAGACAGCTTAATTATGAAGGAGTACTAAACTTAGAAACTTATTATAATAAAGAGATTAAAATTATTTTAATCGGAAATTCCAATTCTGGAAAATCAACTCTATTAAATTATCTAAAAACGAAGAGGTTCAAAAAAAATATTCCAATAACTCATTGGCTTGTTACAGAGGAATTACTGAATGTCAAAATAAATAATGAAACTTTAAAATTAAGATTTTTTGATTTTGGTGGACAAGATTATTATCACGATACTCATAAGATTTTCTTTTCAAGTGATTCCGTCTATTTACTATTGTGGGATAACAATAGTAATCATTTAGGAGAAATTGAAGATAAAAGAGTTAAACCCTCCATAAAAACACAAGTCTTTCCTTTAGAATATTGGTTAGATTCTATTAAAATATATGCGAAAAAATCCTTAACAGAATCACAAAGACAAATGGAGCAGTTATTGGATGAAAGAGATGTGAAAATTAATACTAAAATTAAAGAACCTACAAAAGGTAATTGGACAGTTGATGTTTTGGATGCTACTGATTCAATTGGTAGGATTGCGGACAATAGAAATGTATTAATTATTCAAAATAAAATAGAAATAAGTCAAGGATACTTAAATCAATTTAAATTAGTCAATGACTACCCTAATATATATGACTTTGCTAATCTTTCTCTTTTAGAAAGTAAGGGTAAAAAGCAATTTAAGGAAAATTATCTAGATATAATTAAGAAAAATTCCAATTACAATAGACCTCTATTAGCAACGTGGGGTTATGTAAAAGACAATTGGGATAAAATTTTTAAAAGCGATGATTTCATTATTGACATGAGCATCTTTAGGGAAAAAATCAATAGTTTCATATCTACTTGGCTTAAAAACAAATTTAATAAATCGGAAAAAGAAATTTCTAATATTCTTTTTAAGGATGAAGAGATTGTGTTATTTGCCAAATTTCTAAAAGAAATTGGTTTAGTTATTTATCATTCACAAAAAGAGAACTATCAGGGTTCGATTATCGTTAATCAAAATAATTTTTTAACTGAAGTCTATAAAATACTCGAAATATCAAAAAAGCATAATGGAAAAATTAATTTAAATGAACTGAATGAAATTAATCATAAAGACGAAGTTATAAGAACTCTGGTTAATCATAAGATTTTATTTAAAGGACAAAAAGATTCAAATTATATTGCTCCTTTATTTTTACCAGAAAAACCTGATTTACTAATTGATTTATTAGCTGACATTAAAACACCATTTAGAAGATTTAAATTTAATGGATTCATTCCTAAAAGTATAATCTTATCAATATTTTCAGAAGTTTTTGATAAGCAAAATGTTTCTAATGAAGGTTTCTACTATTGGAAAAATGGATTAATATTTAAGGATAAAAAGACTAAACAAAAGGTATTTATAAAATTCAACATAAATTACAAATATAAATGCGCTTACATCGATGTTTTTAATTTTAAAAGTAACGTTGGAGATGATTTTATAAAAACATTTATTATAATTATAAAAGCAGTTATTGAAAAAGAAGGAGTACAAATAAATGAGTTGTTAACATTAGATGGTGTTTATTTTATTGAGTTGAAAAATTTGAATTTCAACTATGAAAATAAAATTAATTATATTACAGCCAGAGATTTTTTGAACGAAGAAAGTGTTCAGATTAGTGTATATAATTTTAATAATTTGTTAGAAGATAGTATGAAAAAACCGACCAAAAAATTATTTATTTCTTACTCCAAACAGGATGAGGAATTAGTCAACAATTTTATCGAACATCTTTCAACCTTACAAAGTTCTGGCATTATTGAGTCTTGGTATTGTACAGAATTAAAGGGAGGAGATGACTGGGATTTAACTATTAAGGAAAAGTTGGATGAAGCAGACATAGTGTGTTTTATGATTAGCCCAAAATTTATGTCTACTCCATATATCCACAAATATGAAGTTAAACATACTTTTAAACGCTATGAGAGAGATGGAAAAGTAAAAGTAATTCCTATAATTTTAGATTATATTGATTGGAGTCGTAAATATAATTTTAAATCTGAATCAGGTGAAGAGCTTGCTTGGTCTTTAAATAAATTTACCGCTTTACCATTTACAGGAAAAGAGATAATGGAATTCAAAAATCAAAATAAGGCTTGGTACTTAATAGCAAGTATTATTAAGATTATAATTGAAGATGATATTAATTCAGAAAAAGATGAAGATGAAATTGTTAGAAAATTTCCTTTAAAAATAAAAAAGCTATATGAAGATATAATTAATGATAATATTTGAAGTTAATTTTGCATATTGGTGAAATCAAATATCAAATGTTTTAAAACTCCAATTTCAATATGGTTGGATTCAAAATAATCTTTATGAAAGTTATTCTTTTTCGAATTCAGAGCTTGAGTATTTCGTTTGTCTTTAATTAGCAATTTATTTATGCCTTTTACAGTTTTGTTTACATTACCTTGAAGTAAGAATCCTAACATACAGCCAGAAGGATATTTTTTGGAAGTAAACCTATTCATACCTTCGTCTATGTAGCTTCTTTTTAGTTTAGAATCACTCTCTTTTAATCGTTTAGCTTCAAAAAAGTAATTATATTCAAGGTTAGAAGTTATTTTAGACATTTTTAAATCTACTCTTGGTAGTTTGTCAGCAAAGCCTTTCTTTATTTCTACATCTTTAGATAAATGTTCTTCTCGAGTTGCAAATATCTTAAAATCAATCCTTTTAGGATTTGTGTTTATTCTTTCAAACAATACTTGTGTAATATCATTTTCATCTAAATTTAGTAAAAGAGCTTTTTCTGTTAAAGAAAACTGATAAGCTTCAACAATTAAGGTAAAACATTTATCCTCAAATGCACTTCTAAATTTTTGGAAGATATCGGAATTTAATGCCATAATTAATTCTCGTTTAAAATTTCAAGAATTAAGTCAGAAGCATCTTCTAACGCCATCGATTGCGACCAAAATCTTTGTTGATTTGGTCTAATAATATAAATATCATTCCCTGTTTTATAATTAAGTTTTTTCCTAAAAAAGATATTAGTGGCTTTTTCTTCCCATAAGTGTTTATCGAGCTTTTTTAATTCCTCATCAATAAAATCTTCTGATTGAAAAGTTTCGTTTTTCTTTTCGCTAAAAGAAATTTTAATCATCATTAAAGGACTAAATCTATTGATAGAATTAAAAATTGTAGCATTTGCGAATAAACCTTGCTTATCAAGAAAACTATTTATTTCATTAGTAATTAATGAGCTAAACACATTTACTTGTTTTTGAAGAGCAGGAAGTAATGTGCTTGATTTTTCCTGTTTATGAAATAAATTTGCTGAAAATTTTATAAAATCTTTAATTGATTGTTTTTCACTTGAATCAATATTATATAATTGATAAATCATATTATTAATATCTTCCTCTAGTTTACTATAATCCACTTCTAAAATAGTGGTCTTTATTTTAGATTCTATTTTTTTGTGAATGGTAATCAATTTATTAAAAATAACTTGATTATTTACAATAGGAAATTCATAGACTTCATTAGGTTTAATTCTTTCTCTTTCAATTCCCCAAGAATTAGATATTAATAATAAAAAATAGGTGGCTAATTCAGAATTTAAAAGGCAAGAAAGGAATCTAAGTTGACTCTTATCTCTTGATTTAAAACCTAAAACAGTACTGTTATATGCTACACTATGGTCTAAATAACTAAAACAAAGTTGATTATCTTTTAAACCCTCTTTTGTTAATAGCATAGGGCCTTCATAAATATTCTTTCCTGTTATTCTTCTGAAAACATTTATTTTTGGTAAATCCTGAATATTATCTACAGAATAATATTTCAAATAAGTTTCAATTGTCTCTTTGTTTTTAAGCAATGAATTGATACTTGAATACTTGCTTTTATCAGTATAGAATCTTTCAATTTTTTCAGGTCTGATAAATTGAAGATTAGATATTTCATTGTCAATAATTGGCTTTGTTGTTGATTTATTTATGGGCTGTAATCCCACTCCATAATCGATGTTATTTTTATTTAGAAATGATTTAACATTGATTTCAGATTCTAAAAGCTTACTTACTATTTTTATATCTTGATTTCCTCCCCACATTGCAACCTTCCATATTTTGGTGTCAGGTTTTTGACATTCTTCTCTCGGAAGATGTTTTAAATCTGTGAAATCGATGTTTAAACCTTCAATGATATTTGACTTGATATAAGTTTTAGGTGCATAGTATGCGATTTTATCGGAAGGATTTATAGGTTGCTCTTTTTGATAGTAAACAATACTTATAGGTCCTGTTGCATCTCCAAATAATTGACCTCCAAAGTTTTTCTTAGCATTACGAAGTATTGAAAAATTATATACTTTTTCTACATAATTTTTATTAAATAACCAGTCTCTAAAGTTTTGATAAGTCCCTCCCGTATTAGTTAAAACTTTGGTGTTAAATATTAATGCTACTTCCCCATTTGGCGCAAACTTTGTGGATTTGTGTAAAAATGGTAAAACCATTTCTTGAGCAAAACCTTCTTGTTTACAATAGCTTTTTACAGATTCAAGCAAGCCCGTAGTTCCAAACGGTGGATTTCCGACTACCAGATTAAATTCTATGTTTTCTATTTCTTTATTTTCCGAAATAGTATCTCTACAGAATAAATTTGAGCCTTGTGTTTTTAATGATTTATCTTCTGGGTTATTTATAAGATTTGGTAAGCTATGATTTTTATTTTGCCAAATATTTTTAGGGTTCAGCTTATCTACTAAAGCTAAGTATAAACTAAAGGCAGCAACTTTAATTGCTTGTGGATGCAATTCAATACCAAAAATATTATCTGTAAGTAGTTTTTTTAATTTATTAAAGTCAGTTAATTTTTCATTATGAGAATTTTCATAGCGCTTTACTAATCGTTTAAAACTTTCTACTAAAAAAATTCCAGAACCACAGGAAGGGTCTAAAATTTTTATATCGTAATTTTTTTCACCTTTATTAACAGGAAGTTTCTCATTTAAAATAAATTCAACTAAAGATGGTGGTGTGTAATATGTACCTGTTTTCTTCTTTAATTCAGGGTCAGTTTTAAATAAAAAGTTTTCATAGATTTCACTTAGCAATTCTATTTGTAGAATACTAAAATCAAACAGCCTCCAATCCTTAAATAGATTTATTTGTGGTGTGTTATCATTACCACTAATAAAACATTTTTTAATTAATTGAAGTTGATTGATGGATATGTTTTCTCCATCTTCTAAAGTAAAAACGTTACCATTGAAATGTTCTTCTAATCTATTGAATAATTCATAAGTTGTATTTACGTCATTCAGAATATCAAAATAAGATTTTGCTCCCTCTTTAATTTTAGAATAAAATTTTCCATCAGTAGCACCTCTATCTTGCAGATATAATAGAAACAATGAACGAAGAATTATTTTATGAATAAAATTAATTTCAAGACCTTGATCTTGAAGTTGATTAGCTGTGTTAACTAAGCTATCTACAAGATACTTGTCTACTCTACGTTGTAGATTTATTTTATCTCTGATAAACTGAGCCTCTTCCAAAGTCCAGATAATCCCTGTATCAATGGCAATAGTTGAAAAAAGTTGATTAAGCTCTTGGATTTGTTCTTTGTCAGAAAACTGATAAGACTTTATCTCAACGTTCTGTAATTCTTTATCATAATCGAAACTATCTTTGGTGACAATTATAGGTTTTTCAGAACAGTTATAAATACGAATTTCTGTTTCAGAGTAAACATACAGAAAAAGCACTTTTTTGAAGTTCCAAGCTTTTTTGTGTGTGCTTGCAATTTCTTCTAATGAATCTATATCAAATGAGTTTATTTTTTTTAAAAATATAGCAGGAAAACTATTGTCGTTTTCATCCGTATTAAAATAAACTGCATCTATGCCAAACTCTTTTGCTTGGTTCAATACAATAGATTTACTTTCGGACAGCTTCTTGTCTTTCGAAGTAGTAGAAATGGCTTTGTTTAAACCAATTAAATCTATTGTTTTTTGTCTGTTCATTAGTCTTTTGTGTGATCTTTTTAGATTATCGTAAAATACGAATTTAATATTTGCTAATTCAAGTTGTACAAAGCTAGGCATTTTATAAAATATAAAATCAGATAAAGACCAATCTAAGGGTCTTTTTTATAAAAAGCCATATTACTTTATAGGAGTTTAAGTTTTTAGCTAAGAAAGTACAACATAGCTTTACTTTTAAACAAGGCACTTATATAGATTCTCATTTGCAAACAAAAAGACGTTTTGCACTATATGCGGTAAATAAATTTATATTCTAAAGCAAAAATCATTTCATAAAGCCTTTCAAATTCATTCAAATAAAATCTTTACAAAGGCTTTTCTGGCCAGAAATCTTTTGGAGAGCAATCTAAAGCTTTTGCTATCAGGTTTAAATGAATAACATTATACTTAGCTTTTTTAGAAGGCGCTTCTATGTCAGAAACAAAGGTAGTGCCTTTTCCAATTGAGTGTGATAAATTAGTTTGACTAATACCTTTATTAAGCCTCAATTCTCGGACTTTACTTATTATATGAAGTTCTATTTTCTCTAATGATTCGTGCATATACAAATTGAGCCAAAAAAGAAATAAATAACTAAGGACTATAATCCTGTATTTTAAATATTTTTATTATATTTGATTCATAATATTATATTTGCGATACTTCTTTAAGTAAAATATTAGAAGCATTCGCTTTGAATTCCGATCTAAAAACTGGTAATTTTTATTGCACGGAATGATAAGTGTTAGTGCTCACGACCCGGGCGTGGGCTCACTTATTGTGCGTGGTATACCAGTACCTTAGATCGATAAGTTGAGTATCCACGCCTTTTTGTATTTGGCTTTTCTCTTCTACATTTTCAAAGCATTTCTTTTTTCTTTTCTAAGAGTTTCGCAATTGTATCAAGTCCAACTTAATAACTAAATGCCTATGGGATAAAACAACAAATAAATGAAAGGTTTTTCGACTTTGGTTGAAATGACAAGAAGGTCGAACAGTGTTTAGGGACACAGGACTGGTTCTCGATACAATCCCCTCAATTGCATTTCGGTGATTACTCGAACTGACATTGTTTACTGGATTATACAGGATGAGATACTGAGTCAAGCCCGCCTAAATGATTATTTAATTCGGGCAGGTTCAGCATGACGTTAAACTGGATGCGATGCTGAAACGAGTTCAGCATGACGTACGTACAGGTTCAGTATGACAGCAAACGTTGAATGCTAAAGGCTAATAGCTAAAGGCTAGAAGCTAAAAATTAAAAATTAAAACAAAAAAGCCCCCTCCAAACTTTACACGGTACAGGAGAAGGCCATTATTAACTAAAACGTATTAACTAATAACACAACAAATTTATGAAATTTTCTTACAGGCAGCACCTGTTAAGGGCAACTCTTTTTTTATTAGGAGTATTTCCCTTAAGCGGGTTTTGCCAACAAATCATCAAGGGGCAGGTTACCGGTCCCCAAGATTTACCTATTCCCGGGGTCAACATTCAAATACAAGGTACGCAACGGGGAACCACCTCTAATTTTGATGGGGAATACCAAGTGGTGGCTAGCGTGCAAGACACCTTGGTGTTTACCTATATGGGCTACGCTCCGCAAACAGTAGCCGTAGGGGAACAAACGCAAATTAATATACAGCTCCAAGAAAACGAAAACTCTTTAGGCGATTTGGTGATTAATGCGGGGTATTACCAAGTAAAAGACCGTGAACGTACGGGGAATATTGCTAAAATTACTGCCGAGGAGATCGAGCTGCAACCTCTGGTAAGTCCGCTACAAGCCCTGCAAGGAAGAATGGCAGGAGTAGAGATCAGTTCAGGAACCGATACCCCGGGGGCAGCACCTACCATTCGCATCCGCGGACAAAATAGTTTACGAACCGAAGGGAACTACCCATTGTACATTATCGATGGCGTGCCCATCAATTCGACTCCCGTGGAAAGCAATACGAGTCTGAGTTTTGCAGGGATCGATCCCTTAAGTACGATGAACCTCAGTAATATTGAAAGCATCGAAGTACTCAAAGATGCCGATGCCACGGCGATATATGGTTCTAGGGGAGCTAATGGTGTTATTTTGATCACCACCAAAAAGGGGGAGGGACAAAAAGGAATTCAAGCGCGACTTTATAGCGGAATTTCCACCGTACCCAACAAGTTAGACCTTCTAAATACCCAACAGTACCTCAACATAAGAAGACAGGCATTTACCAACGATGGGGTAGAACCCGATGAATTTAATGCCTACGATCTATTGTTATGGGATCAAACCCAAGAAACCGATTGGCAGGAGGAATTTTTGGGGAGTACGGCCAACATTACCGATGTCAATATTTCCGCTCAAGGCGGAAATGACCGAACGCACTTTCGGTTGAACGGCGCTTTTCACCAACAAGAAACCATTTATCCAGCAGATTTACAATACCAAAAGATTACGGGAGGTGCACACTTGGATCATCGTTCCAAGGATGAAAAATTTCAACTGGGTCTTGCGATCAATTATGGAGTAGACCAAAACGAACTTTTGGGCGATGGGGTGGACTTTAATACTAACGCCTTTACACTTTCTCCCAATGCCCCGGCACTATATTTAGAAGACGGTAGCCTCAATTGGGAGGAGTGGGGAGAAGCCGGACTTAATAATCCCTTAGAAGGGATATTCAATACCAGTACCACCACAACTCACAATTTAATCACGAGCCTCAATCTTTCTTATGAGATCGCCGAGGGATTGGAAGTCAAAACCAACTTTGGTTTTACCGATTTCAATAGCGATGAGGTCGTAAAAATGCCTCAGCGCTCGTATAATCCTGCAGGAATGCCCCTGCACCGGTCATTGAACACCCAAAGTCAACGCCAATCGTGGATTATAGAACCTCAATTGAACTACCAACACCAATGGGGAAAGCTAAACTTGAATGCTTTAGTAGGAAGTACCCTGCAAGAAAACCAATACGATACCTTTAGCGTGCAAGGTGAAAATTATGTGGCCGAAGCTTTAATTGGGAATCTAGGTGCCGCAGAAAGCTTGATCAATGGGGTAGCTAGAAATACACAATACCGTTACCAAGCGGTATTTGCAAGGTTGGGACTGGACTGGGATCAAAAATACTACCTGAACCTTACGGGGAGAAGGGACGGTTCTTCCCGTTTTGCCCAAGGGAACCGCTTTGCTAATTTCGGAGCCATAGGAGCTGCATGGATTTTTACCGAAGCAGCTTTTTTTGAAGAAAATATGGAGTGGTTATCTTTTGGGAAATTTCGTGGGAGTTATGGAACCACGGGGAGCGATCAGATTCCAGATTATGGCTATTTAGACGCCTATGAAGCCACCCAAGGACCGGGCGGTCTCTATCCCACGGCTTTGGCCAATCCCCAATATTCTTGGGAGGTAAACAAAAAAGGAGAAATCGCCCTACAGTTGGGCTTTCTAAAAGATAGAATTAGTTTAGGGGCAAGTGCTTACCGTAACCGTTCTTCCAACCAATTGGTGGGCTATCCTTTGCCAGCGACTACCGGTTTTAATAGTGTACAGGCCAACTTAGCTGCTACGGTAGAAAATAGGGGCTGGGAAGTGGAGTTTTCTAGTGATAATATCCGCAAAGGAAACTTTCATTGGCAGACTTCCTTTAACATCAGTTTTCCCAAAAATGAACTCATCCGTTACCCGGGGCTAGAACAATCTCCCTATGCCAACACCTATCGAGAAGGGCATCCTTTAAACATTGCTCTCTTATATGAATATACGGGAATAGATCCCGAGACAGGTTATTATAGCGTTAAGGATCAAAACGAAGACGGAGTGCTGAACCAAGAAGACCAGGTGGTTATCCAGGACCGCACCCGGGAGTATTTTGGGGGCATCAATAATAGTCTTAGCTATAAAGGAATTTCCTTGCAGTTTTTAGTTCAATTTGTTAAACAGGAAGGAAGCTTCACTTCCTTATTTAATTCAGGTTTCCCTGAAAATCAACTCCAAGAATTTAGCAGTACTTCTACTACCGATCATCAAATATCCCAGACTCCAGAAGCTTCTTTAGCTTATTCACGGGTGGTGGAATCAGATCTAGTAATCGAAGACGCCTCTTTTATCCGATTGAAAACGCTCAACCTAAGTTATAGCCTTCCCGCGGATTGGATAAGTGCTTTGGGTATTAGTCAGGCAAAGTTTTTTATGACCGGACAAAACCTGTGGACGCTCACCGATTATCGGGGGATGGATCCCGATACGCCCATAGGCGGGCTTGCTTTTTCAGGTTTGCGCACTTTTACCACAGGACTACAAGTTAATTTTTAAAAAGAAAACAGATGAAAAATAAGAAATATATACAAGGACTGGGCATCATAGTGATGTTATTGTTCCTTACTTCTTGCCAAGACTGGCTAGACATTGAAGAACCCGATCATAAACTGGTGAGCAGTGAAGTGTTTGACACGGAAGAAACTGCAAAAGCTGCCATGCAGGGCATATACAACCAACTCTACCAAGCCGGCTTTAGTGCTGGCTGGTTGGGAAGCACTACTGTGTTAGGGGGATTGTCTTCCGATAACTTGGAATTGATCAACACCACGACCTTGGATTTGTTGCAATTTCAGCAGCATAATTTACAACCCGATAACCCTTATAACGAAACCCTGTGGGGGAGTGCCTATAATATGATCTATATGGTCAACTCTTTATTGGATGGACTGGAAAACTCCACCAAAATTACACCCGAAACAGCTCAACGTTTGGAAGGGGAAGCCAAATTTGTTCGGGCTTTTACCTATTTCTATTTACGGAATTTATATGGGGAGGTGCCTTTGGTACTGACCACCGATTATGAGCATAACACCACAATCGAAGTCAGTTCAACCGCAGCCATCGAAGAACAGATCTTGGCCGATCTAGTGGTGGCAACCAGCCAACTGGGAGGTTCTTATCTCACTGGAGAACGAACACAAATCAATGCCTATACGGCCAAAGCTTTATTGGCAAGGGTACACCTCTATTTAGAAAACTGGGAATTAGCCGAACAGTACAGCACAGAGGTTATCGCTGCAAGCGGAACCTACAGCCTGTCCACCGATCTTAACGAGGTGTTCCTAGCCAATAGCCAAGAAGCCATTTGGCAACTTTCTCCCCTAGGAGCGGGAACCATGACCACCCATACCAATGAAGGTTCGGTATTTATCATCAATCCTATCCTTCCTTCTTTGTCTTATGTAAAACTTTCGGAAGGCTTGGTGAACAGTATGGAAGCCCAAGACCTGAGAAAGATAAATTGGATAGGCTACCACGAAGGTCTCGGGGTACATCACGCTTACAAATACAAAATTCAAAACGCAACAGGGGAAGCTGCTGAATATTCCATGGTCTTGCGTTTGGCAGAACAATACTTGATTCGCTCGGAAGCTAGAATAAGGCAAAATAACCTGACGGGTGGGATCGCTGACCTCGATCACATCAAAGCTAGGGCAGGACTCCCTTTATTATCGGTATCCAACCCGGGAATTAGCCAAGAAGCTTTACTGGAAGAGCTTTTTATCGAACGCCGAAAAGAACTCTTTACGGAATGGGGGCACCGTTGGCTAGACCTAAAAAGAACGGATCGGGCACAAGGCGCATTGGCACCCGCAAGTCCAGACTGGGAAGCCACCGATAAAAAATATCCTATCCCTGCTGAGGAACTTTTAAGTAACCCAAACCTTTACCAGAATCCTGGATATTAAACGAGGTATAAAAAACAGATAAGATGATACAATTAAAGAAAAGACTACCCGGTTTGATCTGGGTCCTCCTTTTTATCAGTTCCATAGTTCAAGCTCAAGAAGGAATAAAAGAGATCGAGTCCCTTCGTTCTGGTACCCTGCCTAACGGCTTTCAATATTTTATAAAAGATGTGGAGAACCCTGTGGCTAAAACCACCATGCGTCTCTATATAAAAGCTGGTTTTGATCACGAGGACTCCTTGCAACAGCAAATGTCACATTTAATAGAACATTTGGCCTTTAAGCCCACTCTCCACACGCCCACCAGTATCAAAGATGAAGCTTTTTTAGACCGATTGGGGATGAACTTTCGGGATATAGGGGGAACCACCTCCAACCTGCATACCCGTTATTTATTTGATGCCCCACCCAATCATCCCAAAGCATTTCAGACAGGATTGGCTTGGTTTAAAGATATTGCGATGCGGTTACCGCTGACCAGCGAGCATATCAATCAAGAGAAAGGTTCCGTATGGCAAGAATTGATCTCTGGGAACCAAGATTACCAAGATTACTATAAGGCGGAGCGCAATTTGGAAGCACAACTATTTCCTTTTCGCCAATCGTATGACCGGTTATCCCACCACATCCAAAACTTTTCCCACAAGGAGTTAAGGCGTTTCTACAAAGACTGGTACCGACCCGATTTGATGGCGATCGTCGTGGTAGGGAATCTTAACGATATGCAAGAAACCGAGAAACTTATCCAAGATACTTTTTCTGACATCCCTAGGCCTCAAGCTTCTTATCCGCATATCGATATCCACAGTGCACAACAGAAACGCTCCCCACAATTTAAAACACAGGTTTGGGAGAAGGGCTTTGATCCCGAAAAAAAAGAAGAGGTGGAGTACCATTGGTATATTCGTCAGCCAGAATTGGTCAATAGCTTGCACACACGAGAAGGCTATAAGCGGTATATTGCTTTTCAGTTACTGTCTCGTGTGTTACACCAACGGTTGAAAGAAGCGAATGCCCCAGCCCTTATTGGTTCTGCTAAAAATAAAGATACCTATAGCTATGGGGGGAACCCTTTTTCTTTGGCTCTTTATTTTACCACTTTTCCTAGCAAGAGCAAGGAAGCTTTTCAGCAGATCGCAATCCCCCTTTTGCAATTGAAAGAACAGGGAGTGAAGGAGCAGGAATGGAAAAAGATAAAAGAAGATTATATCAAAGAAAGTTTGCAATCGGAGGTATTTTATTGGAATGAAGAGTTACGAGACTATTGGTTAAAAAACGAAGTTCTTTTCCCAAATAAACAAAAAGTATTTCACCAATGGGTGCAAGAGCTCTCCATCGAAAAGATGAATGCTTATCTCCAACAGTTTTTATCTTCTCCACCAAAAGATATAGGTATTATTGCTCCTCAAGGCAATAAGGCATTAAACTTTACAGAAGAAGAGATTCGAGCTTGGATAGAAGAGGCTTACCGTGGGCCTGTACCCATGTACCAACCTCCAAAAGTGGTGAAGAGTTTATATAATGAAATTCAAAAAGAAGAACTTCCCTTGGTAGCTTATACCACTAAGGCACCAGCAATTCCGGAAACCCGAGAAATCGTTTTGAGCAATGGGATACAGGTGGTCCTAAAGCCGTATCAACCGACCCCGGGAGTAGGGGAGCAATCCATTAAAATCTCAGGATTCAGCTTGCGTGGGGCAGCGTGTTATTCTTCTTCGGATTATTACTCGGCACTCAATGCCACCGATCTTGTTACTCACCAAGGAGTGGGGGGTATAAACGCTAAAGAGATCCAAAGCTTGATGGATTATGCGGAAATTATGAATTGTCGCTCCTATATTGATTATAAGGAGTCTAGCCTACAAGCGGAAGGTAATTTAAAGCATACCGAAGAAATATTACAGCTGCTGAGTCTTTATTTTCAACCTGTGAATCCTCAAGATATTGATTTTGACGCTTGGCAAAAAGAAGCCTTAGAAACTCGAAAATCTCAGAAAAACATACAGGAAGATTTTAGAAATGCTATTCGAAAAGTCGTACAAGATAGTGCTATCCCCCCTAGTTTTAATTTTCGCTACCTTAAAGGGGAGCAGGCTATTTTGAGTATAGGTAAAACTGAAGAAAAACGTAGTTTGGAGATCTACCAACACGTATTTGGAAAACCAGAACAGTGGACATTTTTGATAACTGGAAATTTTAAAACAGAAGACGTCATCCCACTTTTACAACGATACTTGGGGAATATTAAACCAACCGTACAAAAATTAAGGTGTACCCCAACTCGTCAAAAGACCTTTAAAGCATCAGGACCCGTTAGAAAAGAAATCCTGTCGAATACACCCATGGAAAACGGGATGTATGACGCAAGTTACTACCAAGAGCAAAAGGGGAAAAATTCTTGGAAAGAGACCTTGGAATTAAGGGTGCTGGGGCAAGTTATACAACGACAATTGAACCGTTTACGCTATGAAAAAGGATTTTCTGTATATAACTTCGGAGGCTATGGGAGGTACGATCCGGAGGTAAAACGTTATCGGCTTTATTTTCAAGTCGCTTGTCATCCAAAAGAATTATACCCTATCCAAAAGGAAATCCAATTCATAGTTAAAGAGTTAAGAGCGGGAGAAATCCCCAAGGAATATTTGAAACAAGCCAAGCAAAGCATCAAAAGAAGGTACAAGGTCCCTTACCTGAAGCAACATCGGCAGTTACACGAATTGCTTTTTCAACACCTACGCTATGAAGAAGCTTGGGTACCCTTGGAAAAATATGAAACCTTTATCGATAACATCGAGATGGAAGATATAGTGAGACTGTCTAAAAAGTATTTGAAAGAAAAAAACAAAATAGAAGTGATCATGAGCGATGAAGCTTTATAAAGAAACAAAGAAGCACACGATCAGTGTGCTTCTTCTCATTTTAAAGGATGAATAAAAATTATAATGGAAAAGGAACCGTACTCGTTGTTTTTTTGAGTGAGCTCAAATTCTGAATGTCATAGATCGGATGTACAGATCCGTCTTGAAGTTTTACCCTACAATTGTTTAGCCCCACTTGTCCACAATCAATTTCAGGAATGGCCATCCATTGGTTGTCAACGCGGATATAATCCACAGCTTGTTCTTTACCTAGTTCTGCCGTAGTGAACGACATTCCGGTAGCGAAAATCATCGCTAACACGGGAATTAAAAATTTACTTTTCATAATGTATAAATTTAATGTTTCTATTATGCCTACTCTTTTCTACAGGTTTTCGGCTTACTCCTGTGTTGTTGCGCAACAAAAATTTTTATACTTTTTTTACTGTTTTGTTAAAATAAAATGTCAGAATCGCAATCATCAAACCACCTAGACTTACCCATAATTGTTGTTGCCAAGAAAGAAAACCAAGCATTCCGCCGCAAGAACAAGGAATATAAGGAGCGATATAAAGGATCCCCAAATTATAGCAGGTATACATGAGTAATAGAAATATAGCCAAGTAGATTCCGATGTACTGACTACGTACCCATAGCAATAAAAAAACGGCTAACAATTCTAATAACGGAATGAACCATGACAATAGAGAAACCCACATCTCGGGAATAGGTAAGAGAGATGAATTCAATAAATTGAGTTCAAAATCATCTCTAAAAATCAATTGGTTAATCCCTATATACGTAAATAAGAGAACCAAGATAGAAATTAAGATAACCAAGCTATT
>NZ_VRLS01000083.1:0-30122 GCF_008017825.1 Mesonia sp. K4-1 | reverse complement strand
TAACTTGATAACAAAAATGGTGGATAGTGATAAAATTCATCAAGCAAAATTAATAAGCAACTAACTACTGACCTCTATAAATTTATTTAAATCTATAATTTAATCAATGCATTCTTTAAAATACTTATAGGATGTATTGATTTTTTTTTGGTACCATCATAAATCTGGTGCCTGCAGCTTGTTCCATTTGCTGAAATTAAAACATCATCTTTAGCTTTTCTTATAGCAGGAAAAAGTGTCTGATTTCCTATTTGCATACTCACCTCATAATGCTCTTTTTCATAACCAAAACTCCCTGCCATCCCGCAACATCCAGAAGGGATTATGGTTACCGTGTAATTTTCTGGAAGATTTAAAATGTCGAATGTAGGTTTTACACTACTCAAAGCTTTTTGATGACAATGACCGTGAATCTTAATCGTTTTTTTCTCTTTACGGAATTGATTAGAAGAAATCTTTCCTTTCTGAATTTCTTTAGCTAAAAACTCTTCTATTAAAAAAACATTTTTTGATAGTTTTATAGCCTTTTCAGGTTGATTTGCAAGTCGTAGATATTCATCCCGAAAGGAAAGAGTAGCACTGGGTTCTATTCCTAGTAAAGGAGTTTGTTTAGAGATTAATGGAGTAAAAGTCTCGATATTTTTATTTGCTAACTTTTTAGCTTCTTTCAAGAAACCTTTAGATATTTGGGCGCGTCCGCTTTCTTCATGAGGAACTACTTTTATTTCATAACCTAAAAGTGTTAACACTTCGATCGCATCTATTCCTACTTGCGTATCTAATTGATCTGTAAATTCATCGATAAATATATAAACGGTCTGTATGTATTTCGCTTTCGCGGAAAGTAAACTAGGTTTTTCCTGTATGATTTTCCGTAAAGATTTTTTTGCAAGCTGTGGCAAATTACGTTGCGAAGCTATATTAAGAATTTGCTTAATAAGCTTTGAGGTCCAAGGCGTAGAAAATAGAGCATTGGTAAGTGTTGTGCTTATTCTTCCTCGTTTATTCCAAGTATAATTTTTAGCAAAAAGTTGATCTCTAAAACTCGGTGAATTAAATTGATGATATTGATACAAAAACTCTGCTTTATAACTAGCCATATCTACATTAGATGGACATTCGCTTTTACAACCTTTGCAACTAATGCATAAATCTAATACTTCTTTTGTATGCTTATCATCAAATTTCTTAATAGAATCAGTTTGAGTCATCAACTCTCTCAATACATTAGCTCTACCACGAGTAGAATCTTTTTCACTTTTAGTAGCGCGATAACTTGGGCACATAGTCCCTCCAGATTCTACACTCTTTCTACAATCTCCGCTACCATTACAATTCTCTACAGCACGTAAAAAGCCTTGTGAATCATCAAAGTTCATTAGAGTTTCCTCCTTAGGCTCTTTACGGTTAGGCTTATAACGTAAATCGGTTTCCATAGGAAGAGCGTCTACAATTTTTCCAGGATTAAAGATATTTTTAGGATCAAATATTTGTTTGGTTTCTCTAAAAAGTTGATAATTTTTATCACCTACTAACATGTTTATAAAAGATGCTCTTACCCTACCATCCCCGTGTTCTCCACTAAAAGAACCTTTATATTTCTTCACTAATATGGCAACTTCGTATGTGATTTCTTTAAAAAGCTTTACATCTTTTTCTTTCTTCAAGTTTAATATAGGTCTCAAATGTAATTCTCCTGCTCCTGCATGAGCATAATAAACTGCACGTTGATCAAAGCCTCTCATCAGCTGAGTAAACTCTGTGATATAAGAAGATAGATCTTTTAGAGCCACGGCTGTATCTTCTATACAAGCTACTGCTTTTTTATCTCCCTTAATGTTTCCCAACAAACCCAATCCAGCTTTCCTTAATTCTAAGGCTAAATAAATTTCTTCTCCAAAAAGTATTTTATTAGCGTATGACTTAGATTTTGTACTTAGATTATTTTCTAAAAGAGAGATTTTATGTTGTAAGGCTTTAGATGTTTCTGCTTTAATTTCTAACATCAAAATCCCTAACGGATCACCCTCAATAAAAAACCTATTTTCTTTATACTTAAGACTGTCTTTAGTACAATCTAAAATAATCTTATCCATCATCTCGCAAGTGTATAAATCTTCTTGCATTACAAGTTCTACAGCAGCTAAACAGTCTTCTATAGAAGAAAAATGTGCTGCGATCATAGCCGAATGTTCAGGAGGCAACTCATTTAATTGAAGTTTAATTTTTGTAGTAAATGCTAACGTCCCTTCACTACCACATAATAATTTACAGAAATTAAAGGTTTGGGTAGATTTAGAAAAAACATCACTATCTATCAAAGCGTCTAAAGCGTAACCTGTATTTCTACGGTGAATTTCTGGCAAAGGAAACTGTTCTTTTATTTCTTGCTGTACTTCTTGCGGAAGCAACATTTCATAGAACTTTCGGTAGATATCACCTTCAAGATTATGTTGTTGAAGCTTTTGCTGAAATTCTTCCGCGTTAAGCGATTTGAAAGTTACAACACTTCCATCCGATAGTATTGTCTCTAGTTCTAAAACCTTATCTCTTGTAACTCCGTATTGAATAGAAGTGGTACCACTAGAATTATTCCCCACCATACCGCCTATCGTACATCTATTTGATGTAGAAGTATTAGGACCAAAAAATAAATTATAAGGCTTTAAAGACCTATTCAAATCATCCCTGATAATTCCTGGTTCTACTACTACAGTTTGTTCGTCTTCATTAAACTCAATTACAGAATTTAAATATTTAGAAATATCAATCACTAAACCATCTCCTACACACTGTCCTGCTAATGATGTACCTGCGGCACGAGGAATTAACCCTACCCCTTCTTGATTTGCAAAATTTATAATTTGCTGAATATCTTTTCTAGATTTAGGAATAGCGACACCTACTGGCAACTTTCTATAGACAGAAGCATCTGTAGCATATAGTTCTTTAAATGTTTTATTAACATACAGCTCACCTTCAATTCGGGATCCTAATAGTTCTAATAGAGATAAATTCAATGGAGTTAACAGTTTTTAAGGAAGATTAACAAAAGATTAATTAAGCATAACCGAAAGGTATTAAAATTGAAAATATATTTGACCTCAAACTGAAAATTAAATGAATATGAAAAAGATTTTTTTGACATTAGCGCTTAGTATGGGAGCTTTTTTAACGATGAATGCTCAAGAAATTTCTGAGAATGCTATTGGACTTCGCTTGGGTGGAGGTGATGGTTTTGGAGCAGAAGTTTCTTACCAACGAGCCATTGGAAACGATAACAACCGTTTAGAATTGGACTTAGGTTGGAGAAACGACGATAACTTTGATGCGGTAAAACTAGCCGGACTTTACCAATGGGTTTGGAATATAGAAGGAGGTTTTAACTGGTATGCGGGTGCAGGAGCAGGTTTAGGAACCGTTGATGATAAAAGAGATTTTAGAGATGATTTTGATGATAATGATGGCGCATTTGTATTTATTGCTGGGAATATTGGTATAGAATATAACTTTGATATTCCGTTGTTATTATCATTAGATTTTAGACCAGAATTTGGTTTTTCTGATTATGATGTTATTGATGATTTTGCTCCAGATATTGCAGTTGGAGTTCGTTATCAATTCTAAAAAATTGATTATCTAATCAGTAAATTTGGCATTGAGGTTGGATGCAGCTCTATTGTAAATTTCTTCATATTGAGGAATTACAGTATCCGTATCGAATTTTAATGCCATTTTTTTGGCATTTAATTTAAATTGCTGTAAACGATGATCATCACTTAAAATATGAATGGCATTTTTCGCCATTTCTTCCACATTTCCTACTTCACTTAAATATCCAGAAAATCCTTCTTTATTAACTTCAGGTAAACCTCCAGTATTAGAAGAGATTACAGGGACACTGTTCACCATAGCTTCTAAGGCAGCTAAACCAAAACTTTCTTTTTCTGAAGGCAGCAAAAATAAATCTGAAAAACATAGAATCTTATCAATATCATTGCTTTCCCCTAAAAACATAATCTTATCTGAGATCCCCAACTCATGGGCTAATTTTTTAGCTGGCTGTACTTCTGGTCCTTCGCCGACCATAATTAACTTAGAATTGATTGTTTGTTGCGTTTTATAAAAAATTTTCACCACATCATCTACTCGTTTAACTTTTCTAAAGTTACTAATATGGGTGATTATTTTTTCATCGTCTTCTGCCATTAATTCTCGCTGACAATCTGTAAACTGATTTTTTTCTTTTTTTGCATCGATAAAATTGGGTACAACCTCTATAGGAGTTTTTACATCAAATAAGCGAAGAGTATCATCTTTTAAGCTTTGTGATACAGAAGTTACATAATCACTTTTATTAATACTAAAGGTTACTGCTGGTTTATAAAAAGGATGATTTCCTACCAGAGTAATATCGGTTCCATGAAGCGTGGTTACCATTGGTATATGAATCCCTTCTTCTGCCAACATTTTTTTTGCCATATAACCTGCATAAGCATGAGGAATGGCATAATGTACGTGAAGTAATTCTATTTTATGAAGCCTTACCATATCTACCAATTTACTTGATAGCGCAAGTTCATAAGGTTGATAATGAAATAAAGGATATTCTGGAACATTTACCTCGTGGTAATGAATGCTTTTAGATAGTTGTTCTAACCGTACTGGTTGTTTATAGGTTATAAAGTGAATTTCGTGGCCTCTTTTTGCTAACCCCATTCCTAATTCGGTAGCTACAACTCCACTTCCTCCAAATGTAGGATAACATACAATACCTATCTTCATAATTTTTTGTTTAAAGGTAAAACTTTTGCTACTAAACAGGAACTTTAATACATAATCGATTCATAAATTAACCGCTGTATTTTAGTTCTTATATCTTCGCTAATTAGTTTTCTATTCGTAGCATCTGGAAATGTTCTATTAGATAAAAATACATACACAATTTCCTCTTCTGGATCTGCCCAAGCATAAGTTCCTGTAAATCCACTATGTCCAAAACTCTTCATAGAAATACATCCACAAGTAGGTCCCACTGTTCCTAACTGAGGTTTATCGAATCCAACTCCTCTTCTCACTTCATCTTCACAATAATAACAAGTGTTAAAAGCATGTATGGTTTCTTCATTAAAATAACGTTTTCCCCCATAATACCCATTGTTCAAATACATTTGCATAATCTTTGCGACATCATTACTATTACTAAAAAGTCCGGCGTGACCTCCTACTCCACCTAACATAGCGGCTCCTTGATCATGAACATAACCTTGAACTTTTTGATCTCTCCAATAGTCATCAACTTCTGTAGGTGGAATTTGATCTGCTTTAAATCGTTCTAAAGGAAGATACCCCATGTAATTTGCGCCTAAATTTTCATAGATCTTTTCTTGAGTAAGCTGATGTAGAGAACTTTTATAATGTTCTTCTAAATATTTCTTTAAAATATAATAGGGAAGATCACTATATTTATATTCTTTTCTTTTTCTAAGATCACTATCGGTTATTTGCTTAAATATAGAATCATTGATATCATTACGCATATAAAAATCATCTGCTACTTTAATACTAAAGACTTTATCGGGTTGTGGTCTAAAATATTTAACCGAAGCTTTTTTAGTTTCTTTATCTAGGGTTGCTACATAAAACGGGATCCAAGCCTGTAAACGTGCATAATGACTTAACATTTCCTTTAAAGAAATATTCGCTTTATTAGTCCCTTCTAATTCTGGCAGAATTTCTTTAAGTCTTGTATTTAAATCTACAGTTCCATTTTCTTTTAATTCCATAATTAATGGAAGGCTAGCTAGTATTTTAGTTAATGAAGCTAAATCATAAACCGTACTATCACTTACAGGGATTGTTTTTTCATAAGTATGGTAGCCAAAGTTTTTTTGATAAACTACTCTTCCCTTTTTAGCTACTAGAAGTTGAACTCCAGGTGCCATTTCTTGATCTACCACGCTTTGAGCTAATGAATCAATTTTGTGTAGGTAAGCAGAACTCATCCCAACCGTTTCGGGTAAACCGTAAGATAATCGTTTTAAAGGTTTGGTAATATAGCGAGTACCTTCAGGAAAATTATCACCAACACTTACCGGTAATTTTCCTTCTGCTCCTATCGCTCCAAAAAGGATTTGAGCTACTTTCTTTTGACCAATTTCACTATTTTGATAACCTAATATTATCCCTTCTAGATTTGTAGTAGATTTTAAATCTAAAATTGAATAAGGTCTAGCGAATGAGGCTAAAACAGTCGTATTTAAGCGAGAAATTTCATATAACCAAACCAATTCTTTATCAGTAAACTGATAAGATTTCCAAGGATTTTCATTGGAAGTGTGATGTCCCACAATCACGTAATTATAAGACTGTAACTTTTCTAATAAATCTCCTAAATGTTCGCTACTTACGCGGTCAACCTGTGTATATTTTTGAAGTTGATGGTAAAAACTATTTCCACTATCCTCTCCAAAAGGAACGTAAGCTATTTTTTTAGACTGAAGGTCTTTAATGGGTAAAATGGCTTTGTCGTTTTTAATGACTGTAATTGCTTTTTCAATAACATTTTCATACAATACATCATTGTGGAGAGTATTCAATTCTTCAACTAAATAATCTGTATTTACAGGTTGGTAATCATTTAAACCAACTTTATATTTTGCTTGTAAAATTTTCTTTACGGAATTTGCTAAACGCTCTTCTGTAAATATATTCTCTTGATAAGCAGCAACAATTTTTTCATGGGCCTTAGGAATATCTTCAGATATTAATAAAATGTCATTACCGGCAAGAAAAGCTGCTAAATCAATTTCTCCTGGCTCATCAAAATCTGCTACTCCACGCATATTTAAAGCGTCGGTAAAGACTAAACCTTTATAATTGAGACTATCTTTTAATAAGCCTGTGATAATTTTTTTAGATAAAGAGGAAGGAAAATTTTCTCTAGGTTCTAAAGCGGGTACATTTAAATGTCCGACCATAATACTAGAAACCCCTTCTTGAATCATCCTATAATAAGGATATAGTTCAAGACTATCTAAACGTTTTTTAGTAAAATTAAGTGTAGGTAAAGCTTTATGAGAATCGGTGTCTGTGTCTCCGTGTCCTGGAAAATGTTTAGCACTGCTCAATACATTTTCTAAATGCATACCCTGCATAAATGCTAAGGCTTTCTCTGTTACTCGATCTTTATTTTCCCCAAAAGAGCGATTGCCAATAATAGGGTTTGCTGGGTTGGTATTAATATCTACTACTGGAGCAAAATTTATATGAACTCCTAAACGTTTACAATGTTTTGCTACTTGTTGCCCTACTTGTTTAATCAATTCATTATCTTCTACTGCGCCCAATGTCATATTCCATGGAAAAGCATAAGTAGAATCTAATCTCATGGATAATCCCCATTCGGCATCCATCCCTATAAGAAGTTTTACGCGAGATAATTCTTGAAATTCATTATTCATTTTGGCTTGTTGCTGGGGTCCTCCTTTAGAGAAGATTACTCCACCAATATGATAATCATGAATAAGTTGTTTTATTTTATCCGCAGCAGCGTCACCTTTACTAGAAAAAATATCGACCATAAATAATTGGCCTACTTTTTCTTCTAAGGTCATATTCTTATAAATACTATCTACCCATTTTTTTTGATCTGCTTTATTTTTAGCTATCAAAGGGTTTTGCGTTTGGGCAAAACTAACGGGTACTAAAAATAGTATAAGAAGGGTATTAAGAATAAATTTCATAAACTTTACGGAATTAAAAACAGGTATAAAAGAAACGAGAGTAGCAGTAAAAAGTTGTTCTACAAGAACCTATTATGCCAACTTTCTTCTAACGGAATTTCCCATTCGTGTAGGTACTCTTCTTTTGTATTCACTAAATTATTGAATACAATAGTTTTAGGAGAAACCGATCTGTTTTTAACTATTTTTTTGAAATCTATAAGAGGCTTATAGGCAATAAACTCTCCTTGCTTAAAAGATACATTCATCTTGTCTAATAAGTCAACCTCGTATTTCTTCTCTAATTCTTGTATAAAATGCACAGATGCATCTATAGAACACCCCGTAGCACCTTGTTGCGATTGATCTAAACCTATGATGATAAAACGCTTGTACTTAATTTCGAATCCAGCATTAAGATTGGCTCCATGAGCTGTCCATTGCTTCAAAAATTGCGCAACTTCTTCATTAAGTTGCATAACTTCTTCTTCTGTAAAAGGTCTATTTGATTGGTAAATCCAGATTCTGGATTTATTGGGTAATTCTTTAAAATCTACATACATATCAACGCTGCATCCTCTATATTAAACTTATAATTCATCTGCTTGGGCAATCATTTCAGCTACATCCATAACTTCAATTTCGCCTTCTTTATTTTTGCTTTTAACACCATCGGTCATCATGGTATTACAAAAAGGGCAACCTGCTGCAATCATATCTGGTTTAGTTTCCATGGCTTGCTCTGTACGCAATACATTTACATCTTTATCACCAGGTTCTGGTTCTTTAAACATTTGTCCTCCCCCTGCTCCGCAACAAAGTCCTTTCTTCTTGCAGTTTTTCATTTCGACTAACTCTACTTCTAATTTACGAAGTAAGTCTCTAGGAGCTTCATACTCATTATTAGCTCGCCCTAAGTAACAAGGATCGTGAAAAGTTATTCTTTTACCTTTAAATTTACCTCCCTCAACTTTCAATTTCCCTTCTTCTAAAAGAGATTTTAAAAACTGAGTATGATGCATTACTTTGTAATTACCACCAAGCTCTGGATATTCATTTTTAATCGTATTAAAACAATGCGGACATGCGGTTACAATTTTTTCTATTTCATAACCATTTAATACCTCAATATTTTGAGCTGCTTGCATTTGAAATAAAAACTCATTTCCTGCTCGTTTTGCAGGATCTCCAGTACAACCTTCTTCTGTTCCTAATACCGCATAATCTACTCCAGCATTAGAGAGTATTTTTACAAAAGCTTTGGTGATTTTTTTGGCTCTATCATCAAAACTTCCAGCACAACCTACCCAAAATAAAACTTCAGGTTTTTTACCTTCTGCCATATATTCAGCCATTGTTGGTACTTTAATCGCTTCTGCCATAATCAATATATCTTTTTCTCTTTTTGAAAGAGTAATTTTTAAATTTTTATTTTTCTTCTGCCCAATTTAAACGATCCATCTGGTTGTAAGGCCAAGGTGCTCCATTGTTTTCAATATTACCCATAGCAATATTTAATTCATTAGGTGCTGCACTTTCTTCCATCACTAAATATCTTCTCATTTCCATAATAATAGATAAAGGATCTATTCCTATAGGACAAGCTTCTACACAAGCATTGCAAGTAGTACAAGCCCAAAGCTCTTCTTTGGTGATGTAATCGTTTAAAAGTTGTTTGCCGTCTTCTTTAAATTCTCCTTTATTAGAATCTATATTTGCTCCCACTTCTTCTAAGCGATCGCGCGTATCCATCATAATTTTTCGCGGAGATAGTTTTTTTCCGGTTTGGTTTGCGGGACATTCTGAAGTACAACGTCCACATTCTGTACAGGTATATGAGTTAAGTAGTTGTACCCAATTTAAATCTTGTACATCGCTTGCTCCAAATTTCTCTGGTTCTTCTGTTTCCACGGAAGCGTCTGGTGCTGCAAAAGGATCTGCATTAGGATCCATCATTAATTCTACTTCTTTCTTTACAGCTTCTAAATTATCAAATTCACCTTGAGGTTTTAATTTAGCATAATAAGTATTTGGAAAAGCTAAAAGTATATGTAAATGTTTTGAATAATATAAGTAATTCAGGAAGAATAAAATTCCTAATATATGTAACCACCAAGCTGTTCTCTCTACAATAATTAAAGTGGAAATACTTAAACCATCAATAAGTGGCACTAAAAACTGACTTATAGGAAAAGATCCTACTATTCCACCTTCACTTGCATAATGATCGGCTCCTAAGGTTTGTAATTGAAAATCGGCTGCATTCATTAATAGAAAGAAAACCATTAAGATCATTTCAAAATACAAAATATTATTAGCATCATTTTTAGGCCAACCCGTCATTTCATTTGCCCAAAAACGTTTAATTCTAACCACATTTCTACGAATCCAAAAAATAACAACTCCTAAAAATACAAGAAATGCTAAAACTTCAAATGAACCAATGAGAACGTCATATGTAGTTCCTAAAAAAGAAAAAATTCTATGAGTTCCAAAAATACCATCAATGATAATTTCTAAAACTTCTATGTTAATGATTACAAAACCTACGTAGACAACAATATGTAAAAAACCTGCGATAGGTCTTTTTACCATCTTTGATTGACCCAATGCTACTCTTGCCATATTAGCAAAGCGTTCTTTGGGTTTATCGTTTCTATCTATCTCTTTCCCTAAGCGTATGTTTCTTACTAATTTCTTTACATTTCTAGCAAAGAAGCCAAAGCCAAAAACTAAAGCGATAACAAATAAAATTTGTCCTAATAATGCCATATTGTTTTGTAATTATTTGAGCGAATCTTTTGGTTTTTTATATTTATCTCCGTTTTTCCCGAATACAGAGAAGTGAACATAACGTTTTGGATTAAGCTTAATGTCTTGCAGCAATTGTTCTAATTGCTTTGTAGCTCTATCCATATTATTGTAAACCTTATCATCTTTTAAAAGTTTACCTGCTGTTCCTTTCCCGTTGTTTAAGTCGTCTGAGATTTTCTTGAAATCTGCGATCACGCCTTCAAAATCCCCTACCATCTTATTAAGATCAATTTGAGCTATTGAATCTGAGAATTTATTAAAATTTCCAGACATTTCATCTAGATTGGTAAAAGTTCTATTTAATTTTTCTTCGTTATTACCAAGAATATTATTTGCTTTGTTTGCTACACCATTAAATGAAGCAACGGTTTGGTTAAGATTAGCAAATGTCTGTTTAAGATCTTCTCTAGTTTTTTCGTTTAAAACATCATTAATGGCATATAATAAAGAATCTGCACTAACAATAGCACTTTCTACTTTTTGCTGAAGCGGAGTTAATCGATCGTTAACCAACTCTAATAATCCTTCTTCAATATCGCCAACTAAGGTATCTCCAGAGTTTGCCAATTCACCTTCGTAATGAGGGATTATTGCCATACTCTTTCCTCCTATTAAGCTACCACCATAAATTCTCGCTACACTTTTTTTAGTGAATTCGAAATCATCTTCTATATTCATGGTCACTAAAACTCTTCCTTTTTTATTAAGAAAAGAAATATCGGTAATAGAACCTACTTTAAGTCCGTTAATGGTTACCGTAGATGATTTTGCTAGACCTTCTACTTCATTATAAGTAGCGTAAAAAGTTCTATTGTCTTGGAGTAAATTATTTCCTTTTAAAAAGCTATAACCAAAAATTAATAAGGCAATAGCTACAATAGCTAACAAAGCTGTTTTTACTTCTTTAGTAATCTTCAAATGAATGTGTTTTTATAGGTTAGCAAATTTAATGATTAAATATAGAAAAGTCACTTTATTTCTTCGGACTTTTTAACGCCTCATTAACGCTAATTTTTTTTCCATCTTTAAATGCCACCAAGTAACTACTCTTATAACCCGCTGCTTTTGCTTGAGCAAGAAATTCTTTTCCTTTATTATGACTAGAAGTATTTCCGTAGTAATATTTATATAATTTATTTTCTTTTTGCCTTTCTATACCTTTAAGGCCTTTGAAATTATAGGGTGCAGTTTCTAAAGCTGTAGAACCTGCTGCTATTTGAACCTTAAAAGTAACTCCTTGATAATTATCATTATACCCATCTTTAACCTTTAATGTTTCATCTACAATCTTTGTACTATTGGAGAAATCATGGTTAATACTGTTCTTATAATTTATAATTCCTTCTTGAATGGATTTAGCAATTTGCTCTTTACCTTTATTGGATTTTAAATAAGAACCTTCTGGTTTGTAGGAAAGAAAACCTATTTCAGTAAGAACACTTGGCATAAAGGTTTCTCTTAGCACTAAGAACCCCGCTTGCTTTACTCCTCTATCTACACGCTTTAATTTATTTGTATATTCTTTCTGAATAAAATCTGCTAATAAAATACTCTGATCTAAATATTCTTCCTGCATTAAAGTCATTCCTATGTAAGAAGAAGGATCTTTAGGATCAAAACCATCATAAGTCACTTCATAGTTTTCCTCGAGATAAATTACAGAGTTTTCTTTCATTGCAATATCGAGGTTATCTTTATTTCTGTGTAAACCTAAAGCGAATGTTTCAGTTCCATGAGCGCTAGAGTTATGACCATTACAGTGTATAGAGACAAATAAATCTGCATCAGCGTCATTTGCTATTTCTGCTCGTTTATGCAATGGAATAAAAACATCGGTTTTACGAGTGTATATAACTTTTAAATTATCAAACTTCTCTAAAGCTTTACCTACACGCAAAGCTATATCTAATGCAATGTGTTTTTCATAAAATCCATGCCAACTATTTCCAGAATCTTTTCCTCCATGTCCTGCGTCTATAACTACTATGAAAGGCTTAGAAGGCTTTTCTCCTTTGGAATAACTATTGATAGATAAAAAGAAACAAAAAAATATAATTAAAACTATATTGTTTTTCATAATGAATGAGTTAGTCTTTTAAAATTAACACTTGGTTTTTTATTTTTATAAAATCTATATAGACCTTTAAAAAATATATGTAATTTTGGAGTTTCAAAAAGCAAGCCAAAATCACACAAAAATAGTACTCTAAGCATTGCAAACAAACTTCATTTACATACTTTTCACGTATTTTTTTGTGATACTAGGTTCTACGGCAATCTATGCTCAAGAAATTGATACCATTACAAAAGTAAATATTCCCGCACAAAGAGAAGTTGTTTTCCCTTTAAGTGATAGTCTTAACAGCAAACCTTTATCTGTAGTAGATTCCGTGAAAACGGATACCATTAAACCGCAAAAAGAATCTTTCTTAACTGCAAACGTGGTTGCTACAGCAAAAGATTATATGCGTTACGACAGGAAAAACGGACAGGCTTATTTGTATAATGAGGCTAAAATTGTATATGGTGATTTGACCATTGAAGCGGGACTTATTATTTTAGACAAACAAAAAAATGAAATTTACGCCTTTGGGATAAAAGATTCTACGGGTACGTATACACAAAGCCCTATTTTTACTCAAGGAGAAAATATTGTAAAACCAGATAGTATTCGCTTTAATTTTACTACTGAAAAAGCTTTAATTCATAATTCTAGAACCGAGCAAGGCGGCTTTAATGTAAAGGGAGAAACCACCAAACGAGAAAATGACTCGGTCTATTACATGAAGAATGTAAAATTCACTACTTCTAAAGATATAGATAATCCCGAATATTATTTTTACGCCAGAAAAATTAAATTGGTTCCCGAAAAGAAAATCGTCACTGGGTTGGTAAATATGTATATCGCAGACGTCCCTACTCCGCTTGGTTTACCTTTTGGATATTTTCCCTTAACGGATGAAAGAGCATCAGGTTTTATTATTCCTTCTTTTGGTGATAATCAAAACAGAGGTTACTTTTTACAAAATGGTGGATATTACTTTAATATGAGTGACTATGTAGATCTTGCAGTTTTAGGTGATTACTATACTAATGGAAGTTATGGTGTTAGGATAGAATCTAATTATGCATTACGCTATCGTTTTAACGGAAATGTAAGTTTTAGGTATGAAAAACTCCTAAACAGTGAACGTGGTTTCCCCGATTTCTCGGAAAGTTCTATTTACAACTTACGCTGGAATCATTCTCAAGACCAAAAAGCAAGTCCGTCAAGCAGGTTTCAAGCCTCAGTGAATTTGGGTAGTAGTCGTTATTATCAAGAAACTATTAATCAAACCAACACAGGTAATTTCTTGAATAACAACTTAAGTTCTTCTGTTTCTTACTCCAAAACTTTTGATTGGGAACCTCAAGTAAATTTGAGTATTGCCGCTACCCATAATCAAAATACAAATACAGAAGAAATTAATATGACTTTGCCTACAGTACAGGCAAGTATGTCACGTATTTTTCCTTTTGAACCCAAAAACGGAACTAAAAAAGGAATCATTCAGAATATTAATTTTCAATATAGTTTACGAGGAGAAAATAGAGTCAACACGACCGACTCCCTTTTCTTTAAACCACAAATGTTTAGAGATTTACAATCTGGTATTCAACATACTGTGCCTGTAAGTACTAACTTTAAACTGTTTAATTACTTTAGTGTAAGTGCAGGTACTTCTTTACAAGAAAATTGGGTTTTTAAAACTATTGATCGTTCATACAATTCAAATCTACAAGAAGTGGTAACCGATACTGTTAATGGTTTCGACTCTTTTAGAACTTACAATTTCAATTCGAGTATAGGGACAACGGTTTATGGTTTATTTAAATTTAAAGAAGAAGGAAAAATACAAGCCATTCGTCACGTAGTTAGACCATCATTGAGTTATAGCATTAATCCTGCATTTGATGAATTTTATGATACTTACTTAGTTCCTGAAACTTCTGGTTTACCTGAAGAAATTGTAGAGTATTCTAGGTTTGAAGGAGGTATTTTTGGAGCTCCTGGTAATCGTTATTCTAGTAATATTGGTTTTTCTGTTACCAATGATTTTGAAGCTAAAATTAGATCTAAAGATACCACAGTCACCGAACCTATAAAGCGTAAATTACTAAGTAATTTATCATTATCATCTTCCTATGATTTGGCTGCCGATTCTTTAAATTTTCAACCTGTTACCGTACGGGGAGTTTTGCCGATTATAGAAAATAAATTAGATATCAATTTTAACGGCGCATTAGATCCTTATGCACTTAATAGTAATAATCAACGCATTGATACTTGGAATATAAATAACGGCGGAAGCTTATTTAGACTTACGAGAGCTAATGTAAGTTTTGGATATAACATTTCTAATAAAGATTTTGAACGCGGAGAAAAAGATACCGATAAAGTAGAAAACGAAACCTTTAGAAGCGGTGGAAGACCTGATGATTTATTTGGAAAATCTACCGATTTAGATGGTCGGCTTTATGAAGAAGAGGAAGAAGAGGAAGTTGTTGAAAATGACACCGAACGTTATCGCTATTCCATTCCTTGGAAAATTAGGTTTGCTTATACCGCAACTTATAATAATTTAAGACGAGAAGATGAAATTTCTTCACACTCGCTCATGTTTTCTGGAGATGTTGAGCTTTCTCCTCGTTGGACGATTGGTGCATCATCTGGTTACGATTTCAAAAACCCAGGATTTACCTTTACTCAACTTAGGTTTCAACGAGATTTAGAAAGCTGGAGACTATCTTTTAACTGGACTCCTTTTGGAGATCGTGAGTCTTGGTACTTTTTTATCGGGATTAAAGCCAGTATCTTAAGTGATATTAAATACGACAAAAACAGAGAACGAGATAGAAGTTTATAAAAACAATAAGATGAAAAAAATTATAAAAACTACCCAAGCTCCTGCTCCCATTGGTCCATACAATCAAGCTGTATTATCAGGAAATACGTTATATACGAGTGGTCAAATTGCAATAAATCCACAAACTAATGAGTTGGTTATCGATGATCTCGAAAAAGAAACTAACCTCGTGATGCAAAATTTAAAAGCTGTTTTAGAAGCTGCAGATATGACTTTTGAGAATGTGATTAAAACCTCCATTTTTATTAGTGATATGAATAACTTTCAGCAAATTAATAAAGTTTACGCCACCTATTTTAACGAAGAAACAGCCCCTGCAAGAGAAACCGTAGAGGTTGCTAATCTTCCTAAATTTGTAAATGTAGAAATTAGTGCTATTGCAGTAAAATAAAATATCTCAAAGGAAATTACGAGGCATTTAATTATCATACCTAATTCTAAGTACTTTCTCTAAGCTTTTAAATATTGATTATCGAGTAAAATAATTTAAGTACTTTTATTTCTCAAAACACAACCTATGGCATTATCTACTTTAGACTGGGTACTTATTATTTCATTTTTTATCATCAGTCTTCTTGTTGGCGTTCTCGTTTATCGAAAAAGTAGTAAAAATGTAGATAGTTTTTTTCTTAGCGGAAGAAATATGCCGTGGTGGTTATTAGGAGTTTCTATGGTGGCTACAACATTTGCAGCCGATACTCCAGGTCTTGTTGCAGGAATCGTACGTAAAGATGGAGTTTACGGAAATTGGATTTGGTGGTCTTTTTTGTTAACAGGAATGCTTACCGTCTTCTTCTATGCTAAACTTTGGCGTAGAAGTAATATTACTACCGATTTAGAATTTTATGAAATCCGCTACAGCGGAAAAAGTGCCGCATTATTACGAGGTTTTAGAGCTCTCTATTTAGGAGTTTTTTTCAACATAGTTATTATGGCGACCGTGTGTCTAGCAGCGATAAAAATTGGACACGTATTATTTGGCTTTTCTGAAATTCAAACTCTTGTTATCGCATCTTTAGTTACTGTTTTTTATTCGCTCCTTGGCGGATTAAGAGGTGTTCTTATTACAGATTTCATACAGTTTATCATTGCCATGGTAGGAAGTATATGGGCCAGTTACTACATAATTAATTTACCTCAAATTGGAGGATTAGAAAATTTATTGAGTCATGATTTAGTAGAAAGCAAAACTCCATTCTTTCCAGATTTTTCTCAACCAGAAATCATCATTCCTTTATTAATTATTCCACTTTCAGTACAATGGTGGAGTGTCTGGTATCCTGGTGCAGAGCCTGGCGGTGGTGGATACATTGCCCAGCGTATGCTTGCTGCAAAAGATGAAAAAAATGCAGTGCTAGCCACTTTATTTTTCAATATTGCTCACTATGCTTTACGTCCTTGGCCTTGGATTATTATTGGTTTAGCTTCTCTTATTATTTATCCCGACTTACAAAGTTTACAAACGGCTTTTCCTAATTTAGATGCGTCATTTGTAAAAGATGATTTATCCTATTCTGCTATGTTAGTTTTTCTACCGTCAGGGTTATTGGGAATTGTGATTACCTCATTAATTGCAGCTTTTATGAGCACCATATCCACACATCTCAACTGGGGAAGTAGTTATGTTGTGAATGATTTTTATGCACGTTTTGTTAATAAAGAAGCTTCAGAGAAATCTAAAGTAAGAGTTGGCAGACTTTCTACCATTATCATGATGGTTTTAGCAGGTCTACTTTCTTTGATTTTAGAAGAAGCTAGGGATGCTTTTAATCTTTTATTGCAAATTGGTGCAGGCACGGGATTATTATTTATTCTCCGTTGGTTTTGGTATAAAATCAATCCGTATAGTGAAATTGCTGCAATGATAGCTTCTTTTTTAGTAGCTGTATTTTTCTTTATTAATAGTAAGCTTGAAATCCCATGGTTTGAACTTGCTTCTCATTGGCAATTAGTCATTGGGGTTATTATCACTACTATTTCTTGGGTGAGTGTGACGCTTTTAACACAGCCAAGTGATCAGAAAACTTTAGAGAAATTTGAAAAATTAGTATTTAGTGACGGAAAATTTAAACATATAAATTATAAAGTTGGGGCTTTTCTTTTAGGTACTTTAGGAATATATACCTGTCTTTTTGGTACTGGTTTTTTAATCTATGGAGATTATATAGAGGCTATAATTTCATTTAGCATTACTGCCATAAGCTTTTTATACTTAATTAAAAACTGGAGTAAAATTGTTTAATTAACTCCTGGAAATTGAATATAATCTGGCGCTAAAGATTTAGGGTTTTCCTCTACTTCTTCTGGCACTTGTTCTAATCTTTCAATTTCTTTGTTTAATATTTTATTGATTAGCTCTCTAAACGTGTCAAAATCTACTGAGTAAGATAGTCCTACACCCTGAGTATAGCCTAATTGTTCTCCTATATACTGAATGTTGTTTTCTCTATTAAATAATTTTGCTCTAAGACTACCATCTTCATTTAATAAAAGGTCTATTTCTACATTTCCTACAACCACAGATTCAGTTACTCCACCTACTGGAACCCCTACTCTTCCGTTAAGCAAAATACGTTTGCTTATTTGAGTGCTTAAGGTTACCCCAAAACGGTCAGCCACATCTTGATCTGGAGTTCTATCTCCCTGAACATAGTTTACCCCTACCTTAAATTTACCATCCTCATCACTAAAAATATCATCAAATAATCCTGAAGCTCTTTCTAGTAGTAAATTTCCAGGAGCGTTTTGCCCACGAGAAGTCTGACTGTAAAAACTACCTTGTGTAATTAAAGAAAGAGCTTGCAATTCGGTATTTTGTCTATCACTAATTCTATATTCTAATTCTGATTTTACCACAGAACTTAAATTAGGGTACTCTATATCGAAAGTCAAATCGGTTGAAGTTAATTCTCCGTTAAGGTTAATATAAACTTCAATTGGTATATTTCTATTAATAGTAGGGTTTTCTAGTAAAATCGCAGGGTTTGCTGAAGTTTCATACAAAGCTCTTACATTAAGATTAGCTCGTGTAGGACTACCATCCCAAGTTATGTTTCCTCCTGAAACCACTTGAAACTCTTTTTGCACTAAACCTCCATATTTAAAATTGTAGACTCCTTCATAAGCTACAAAATCTCCCCACATATTAAATTTACCATTGGTGTTTATTTCTATTAATAAAGTTCCAGCTCCACGACCTCTTAGCGTGCTTCCACTATTTTGATCGACTACGATCTCCACTTCGGCATCGTTGGTAACATCTAGATCAAAGACTAACTCTAATCCTTTTACAGGTTTAGTTTCTACCTCCTTACCTTGTTCTCTTGCTATTTTTTCTTCTCGAGTTAAAAAGTATATAAAGGAGTTATCTCCAATCGTTTCGGTATCACTTAACGGAATTTTAAACACCGTACCACTTTCTGTGGTTGCAGTAACATCTATTTTTAATTCTTCTGTGGGACCTTTAATAGAAGCATTTCCGCTAATAAATGCTGTTCCGTAATACAAAGCGTCTTCAGTAGCTTCTGTATCTAAAACTACTAGTCTTTCTGGTGCAATAATATCCAAATCGAGTTCCCATTTAGAGAAATTTTGATGAGAAATTGTTCCGTTAAGGACTCCTTTAGTTTTAAACTTTGTATCGGTAATATCAATTTTATTAAATAGAAATTGTTGCTTAGATAAATCTACGATTGCCTGATCTTCAAAATCTAAATCGACATTTAAATAAGGAAATTTTACTCCGGCTTGATCTAAAGTTAATCTTCCTGAAATATCTGGATTACTATAATCGCCAGTTATGCTTGCCCGCCCAGAGGCTTCTCCCCTTATATTAGATATGACATCTGCTCCCAACGCACTAAAAGCTTCTAATTTAAATTTATTAAGATCTACCGTTAAATCTATATTAGAGTTCTCTGAGCTTACATTTATACCCCCTTTTGCTTTAAGAAATTCATATTCTTCATCTTTTAAAATAGCATCTATTTGATAAGAAGTAAGTGACTTATTTCCTTCAATAGAAAGGTCTAAATTCCCGTAATCAATCTCGTTGATCGATACGTTTTTAATTTCCAATGAACTACTAGGATAGTAAACTCCTTCTTTTTGAAGAAAATTAAGCTCTCCGTTTACAATTCCGCCAAGGTCTAAACTATCAATATACGGAGTGATTTTCTTTAAATCTACATCGTTAAAATCTGCATGAAAATTTTTATAAGTAGAGTCTGTTAATTTACCGCTTAGCTTAATTAACTCATCTTCATGAGAAATTAGCAGCGTATCTAAATTAAAGGTAGTCAGTTCATTATTAAAAATCAATTTTTGACTTTTTAAATTTTCTTTATTTATATACCATTTAGCTTCTTTAAACTTAAAGTTTGATTTTCTAAAACCTACAACAGATTGGTTGTCTTCATTAATCGTATGGTATAAACTTAGGTTAAAATCATCATTATTATTATCTCCTCCTTGAAACTCTGTTCTTATAAATAAAGTGTCTCGTAATGTTACATTAATCAGATTAAATTTTGATGCATTATAAAACGATGTTGAAATGCTATCTACTTCTAAATAGGCATTAAAAAGCGGATTAGAGTTATCGATCTGTAAATTAATATCTTGTAATTTATTGGCGAAAACTTCCATTTGAGGAGCGTTAAATGTAAGTTTAAAATCATCTTCTTCAGATTCTACGCTACCGCGGATAAATGTATTGGGCGAGAGTTTAATGTCTGGCAATACAACTTCTACGATCTTATTATAAATATCAAAATTAAAATCTAAATATTGATTGGATTCTATTTCTATAGGCTGATAATTGGCATATAAACTTCCTATAGAATTTTGAAATAAAGCTGGAACCTCCCTTAGGTTAAACTTACCTATCACTTCTCCACTAATGATATCGGGAGAACTTACTGTAATTTCTCTTACTTCGTTTTCAAAACTTGAAGTAATGGTAAATTTCTCAAAATTGTAAGTTGCTTTTTGATTTTGATAAGAAGCTCCAGTTAATACAATTTTTCCCTCAGCATTATCGAGGGTCGTTCCTCTCATATTCATAAGAACATCTCCCTTAAATATAGAGAGTGAGTCTCGCTCTACAAAATTGAGGTTATACAAATTTGCATATTCTACGTGAGCATTAAAATCGAATATATTTTCCTTTTCAGAAACATCTACTAATCCATCAAACTTAAATTTTAAATTAGGATCCTTGCTAATTAGCTTTCCATTAAAATAAGGGTTTCTTAAAATACCCAACACTTTTAAATTTCGATATGTATATCCGTTAAAGCGAAGTTTTTCAATGGTTCCATTTAATTTTGTGTTTAAAGTATTTTGTGTAAAACCTGTTCCATCTACTTTTAAATTAAAAGTAGTTTTTCCTAATTGATCATTCCCTACTAATCGGCCTAAATTGAAGTCATTAAAAACAATTTTTCCCTTATAAGTAGCAAAATTGGTATCATTTAAAGCACCTAATTGAAGGTCTAGATTTGCATTACCCAATTGGCTGGTTACTGTAGATTTGGTAGAAACCGTGGTAGGTGTCGCTTCTAAATATCCGTTAAGGTTAATATTACCAATTTCGATAAGTTCTTTAGGTAAATTTCTTCCTAATACATTGGGTAATAGATTTACGAGGTCATAATAATTTGTAGATAATTGATTAAAATTACCACTCACTTTAAAATCGCTGGAATTTTCTGCCAGCATATTTTTTAAATTAAGATTACCGTTAATTACACTTCTATCCATTCCGCGCATTTTCCAGTTTTCTAGATTTAAATCGTTAAAAGTGCCAGAAAGATTTCCTTCAAAATCAAAATTTTCCTTTTCTCCGAACTCTTCATAAAAGACCTTTAAATCTTTTGTATTAATAGAAGAAGGTTTAAACTGTGCTTCTAGATTCACTTTATTTTCAAAATCACTAAAGGCTTCAGGGCTTTCGTAGTTAAATTTTATACTTCCAGAGAGTGATGACTCTTCAGTTTTTAGCTGAAGATCTTTTAAACTCATAAATTGTGAAGTATAAGAGAATTTAGTTTTTAAATTTTCTATGGGAATTTCTCTACCTTCTAATCCGTTTAAACTGTTTACGTCTACAAAAACATCACTATTATCCACCAAAAGATTAGAGGCATTGATATTTAGATTACTTATTGAAACTAGATTGGGGTATTTATTATTTTCGTCTACGTAGGTAAAATTTCCGTTAAGGATATTTATCTCGTCAATAGTTAAAGAAAAGTCTTGCGTTTTGGGTTGACCCGAATCAAACTTTTCTCCGAAAATAGTAAGATTATCACTTTCTTCGCCTTTATAACGTTTTAAATTAAGCTGTAGTTCATTAACCTCTGCGTTTCCAAAATCTAAATCATAACCTGTTATTAGTCCTGAAATATTTAATAGCGAAGTGCTTATTTCTTTTGCAGTTATCAAGGTGTCTTGGTGGTGATCTTCAATAAAAACCTCTTCTAAAACCACTCTCCCGTCGTAGGAAACACTTAAACTTTCTACATCAATTTTAGCATCATATTTCTCATAAAGAAAATCGGTTAGTTGATTGGCTACTGAAGTTTGTACACTAGGAATTGAAAACACCAATACCAGTAGTAAAAACAATAGTAAAATAGCTACTATAACCCTTCCTAATATTTTGAGAAATTTTTTAATGGAGTTTCTTATTGAATTGGTTGATATAAAAAAGAATAATCCTAATTTTGTTTGTTTTAATTAAGCTGTTAACTTCGTAAGTATACAATTACAAAAATAAGCAGCTTTAGCAACAATATTAACAATTTTTGTGCCTAATATTTCATAATGAACACACAAAATATCTATATTCTTGGCATTGAGTCTTCTTGTGATGATACCGCATCTGCTGTATTACACAACGGGAAAATTCTTAGCAACATTGTAGCGACTCAAGAAGTGCATAAAAAATATGATGGTGTAGTACCAGAATTAGCTTCTAGAGCACATCAACAAAACATTGTTCCTGTAATAGATCAGGCTTTAAAAGAGGCTGGAGTTACCAAAGAACAACTTTCTGCCATAGCGTTTACTCGAGGTCCTGGATTAATGGGTTCCTTATTGGTAGGTACATCTTTTGCTAAATCTTTAGCGATGGCTTTACAGATTCCTCTTATTGAAATCAATCATATGCAAGCCCATATTTTAGCTCATTTTATTGATGATGCGAGTGAACGTAAACCTAATTTTCCTTTTTTAGGAGTAACTATTAGTGGCGGTCATACCCAAATTGTTCAGGTAGATGATTATTTTAAAATGAACGTTATTGGTGAAACTTTAGATGATGCCGTTGGAGAAGCTTATGATAAATGTGGGAAAATGTTAGGACTTCCTTATCCAGGCGGACCTTTGATCGATAAATATGCTCAAGAAGGAAATGAGAAAGCGTTCCCATTTACAAAACCAAAGGTAGACGGTCTTAATTTTAGCTTTAGCGGATTAAAAACTGCAGTCTTGTACTTTTTACAGCGCGAGGAGAAAAATAATCCAAACTTTATTGAAGAAAATCTTAAAGATATTTGTGCTTCTTTTCAATATACCGTAGTTCAAATATTATTAGATAAGCTTAAAAAAGCTGTCAAAGAAACAGGAATTAAAGAAATTGCTATTGGTGGGGGTGTTTCTGCTAACAAAGGAATAAGAACCATGTTAAAAGAACAAGAGCAAAAAAGAAATTGGATTACACACATCCCAAAATTTGAATATACTACAGATAATGCGGCTATGATAGCTATTGTAGGACATTATAAGTTCTTACAAAAAGATTTTACCGATTCTTCCATAAGTGCAAAAGCAAGATACAGTATTTAGTATGCAACTATTTTATCAAGAACATATTAACCCCGAAGATACATCTATCGTTTTCACCAAAGATGAGAGTAGACATATAGCCAAAGTTTTACGAAAAAAGGAAGGTGATGTATTACACGTTACAAATGGTAAAGGTTATCTTTTTATTGCTGAAATTGTTCAAGCAAATCCCAGCCAGTGTTTAGCAAAAATTACCGATCAACAAGCAGATACCCCGAAGCCTTACCGTTTACATTTAGCAGTTGCTCCTACCAAAATGAATGATAGATTTGAGTGGTTTTTAGAAAAAGCTACTGAAATTGGTATCGATGAAATCACTCCACTTTTATGCGATCACAGTGAGAGAAAAAAAATAAAGCTTGAGCGCTATGAAAGAGTTTTACAAAGTGCGATGAAACAATCACTTCATTATAGATTACCCAAATTAAACCAGCTGATTCCTTTTTCAGAGTTTTTGAAGAAGAATGAAGATGAAAACTGTTTTATAGCTCATTGCGAAGAAACCGATAAGCAATTGCTCTCTAAATCAATTCCGCTTCAGCAAAGTTATACTTTATTGATAGGTCCTGAAGGTGATTTTTCTACTGCTGAAATTGATTCTGCAAAAGAACATCATTTTAAACCTGTAAGTTTAGGAAATACGAGATTAAGAACCGAAACCGCTGCTATTGTAGGAACACATACTTTTGCCTTAGTACACGAGTAAAAAATAATTTCTATCTTTAAATTTTAAAGCACCTTATGCGTCATCTCTTTATCATATTTTTTTTACTTATCGGAAGTATTCAAGCGCAAGAGGTCGCGGTATTAAAATATAATGGTGGTGGTGATTGGTATGGGAATCCCACAGCATTACCTAATTTAGTAAAGTTTTGCAATAGTAATATTGAGACCAAAATAAACACCAAAATTGTTGAAGTAATTCCTTCTTCTCCTGAAATTTTTAACTATCCTTTTATTCATATGACTGGGCACGGGAATGTTCATTTTAATAATGAAGAAGCTCAAAACCTAAGAAATTATCTCCTTAGTGGAGGTTTCTTACATATTGATGATAATTATGGGATGAATCAATACCTGAGAAAAGAGTTAATCAAAATTTTTCCCGATAAGGAATTACAAGAAATTCCTTCTAATCATCCTATATTTTCTATCGCTTACAACTTCCCTGATGGTTTGCCTAAAATTCATGAACACGATGGAGAACGACCCCAAGCTTTAGGACTTTTTGAAAATAACCGACTTATTTTATTATTCACCGTTGAAAGTGATTTAGGAGATGGTTGGGAAAACCCTGAAATTCATAATGATCCCGAAAGCGTTCGTTTAAAAGCTTTAAAAATGGGAGCTAACATTGTTCAATACGCTTTTGAATATTAATATGTCTAGACAACTTAATCACGACGAAGTGGAATTTAACAAAGAAAAATTCCCCATTATACTTATTGCAGATCGTATATCGAGTCCTGCTAATCTAGGAAGTTTATTAAGGTTAGCAGATGCTTTTCATATAGAAAAGATCATGGTGTTAGATTCTATAGTAGACCTTAATAGCAACCGCTTAAAAAGAACTGCTAGATCTACGGAAAAAACGGTAGCCATAGATTTTTATGAAAATATAGAAAAGCTTTTAGAAGAGATAGATGTGGAGCATTCTCAATTTATAAGTTTAGAAATTACTGAAGACAGTATTCCTATAGAAAATTTGAAAATTGAAAGTTTTAAAAAGCTTATTTTAATTATAGGGGAAGAACGTACGGGCGTTCAAAAAGAATTACTAGAAAAAAGTGCTGCTGTAACACATATAACTATGTATGGTAATAATAGTAGTATGAATGTAGCACAAGCTACAGGAATCAGCTTATATGAGATTACTAAAAAAATTGTAGCCAATCGCTAATAAATAATATCTTTAACTTATGAAAGCAAAAACAATTACGCTTGGTATTTTAAGAGCATTAGGAATAATCGTAGCTATACTTTTATTCTGCCTGTTCGTATACAAAATACAATCAGTTATTGTTTATATTGCTATTGCGGCGGTAATCTCTTTAATAGGAAGACCTATCGTTTGGTTTTTAAAAAAACGCCTTAAAATACCTATTAAACTTGCAGTAATTATCGTCTTACTGATGGTCACGGCTATTTTTATAGGAATCATAGCACTTTTTGTTCCGATTATAGTTCAACAAAGTGAAAATCTAGGTCAGATTGACTTTGACGCTTTTAAAACAGATCTAAATGAGCTCAATATTCAGGTAAGAGAATATTTGGGAGTTGAACAAATTGATATTATTCAAGGTTTAAGACAAACCAGTTTTGTACGTAATTTTGACTTAGAGGTGATACCTAATTTTATGAATCTTATTTTTGGCGGATTAGGAACTGCATTAATAGGTGTTTTTTCTATTGTTTTTATTTCATTTTTTCTTTTAAAGGATAGTAAGTTAATGCTAAACAGCATTTTGGTTTTTTCTAATCGTGGTGACGAAGACCGATTTAAAAGAGTTTTTGAAAAAATAAAAGCTTTATTATCTAGATACTTTGTAGGACTTACCTTACAAATATTTGTGCTTTTCGTCCTCTACTCTGCTTTGCTCATGATTTATGAAGTAGATAACCCTATTGCTATCGCATTTATTTGCGCTTTTTTAAATATAGTACCATATTTAGGTCCCTTAGTTGCAGGAGTTCTTATGATGTTATTTGTGATTTCTAGTAATTTAGGAGCCGATTTTTCTACTATAATTCTTCCTAAATTAATGTATGTTATGGCTGGTTATGGTGTAGCTCAACTTATTGACAACTTTATCAATCAACCTTTAATTTTTGGGAAGAGTGTAAAATCTCATCCGTTAGAAATATTCTTAGTTATTCTTATTGCGGGACTTTTATTTAACGTAATTGGTATGATTGTCGCCATTCCTGTGTATACTGCCTTAAAAGTAATTGCTAAAGAAGCTTTTAGCGAATATAAGATTGTAAAGAATCTTACTAAAGATATGTAAGGTTATGAATTTTGCTTTATTAGATTTAAATGTGCAGGATTATATCTGTGAAAACGAAAATACCAATATTGCACAACTTATTTTAAAAGGAAGTCCGTTTACCGGAATTACTTCTGCCGAAATTGCCCAACAAATTGAAGCTCGTAAAAAAGCTAAAAGTAAAATTCCCACTTGGTATGAAACTCAGAAAATTTATTTTCCTCCAAGTTTAAATTTAGAACAGACCTCTTCAGAAATTACTGCAAAATACAAAGCTTCGCTTGTTTATGGTGATCAACTAATAGATTTAACTGGCGGGTTTGGAATTGATTGTTTTTACTTTGCTAAAGAAGTTACTAAGGTTACTCACGTTGAGCTCAATAAAGAATTATCACAAATCGCTGAGCATAATTTTAAACAACTTTCGAGTAAGGAGAATATAGATTTTGAAACAGGAAATAGTCTAGAATACCTTAAAAACTCCTCTACTCATTACGATTGGATTTTTGTAGATCCTGCAAGAAGAGACGACCGTGGGGGAAAAGTTTTTCGTTTGCAAGATTGTGAACCCGATGTACTTTCACACCTTAACCTTCTTTTAGATAAATCGCATTTTATACTCATCAAAACCTCACCATTACTCGATATTCAATTGGGGTTAAAAGAACTTTCTTTTATAAAAGAAATTCATATCGTTGCTGTAAATAATGAGGTAAAAGAGCTTCTATGGCTTATTGATAAATCATACGACGGAAAAACTAAGGTGATCTCTAAAAATTTCACAAAAGCAAAAGAACAAGATTTTACAGCTTTTTTAGAAGAGGAAACTTTAGCTAAAGCGGAATATGCCAATCCAGTTAATTATATCTACGAACCTAATTCTGCTATTTTAAAAGCAGGTTTTTTTAAGCTTATAGCAGAAAAACTCAATCTAAAAAAATTAGCACAACACAGTCATCTTTATACATCAGAGAATCTTATTACATTTCCTGGAAGACGTTTTAAAGTTATAGAAACCTCTATCTTTTCCAAGCAAGACATGAAAATTTGGAAACAACAAAAAGCAAATATTACCACTCGAAACTTCCCGATTTCAGTAGAAAATATTAGAAAAAAATTCAAAGTTAAAGATGGTGGAAATGATTATCTTTTTTTTACCACGCAACAAAGCGGAGAAAAGATAGTAATTCATACTCAAAAAGTCTAATCCCTTCTTACATCTAAAAAACGGACAGGTTTTCTACTACCCTCTGGAAAAATTCTTGATTTTAATTCCGTTAAGGCTAAACATTTTATAAGGGGAGTTACCCATAAATTTCCTTTTAAAATTTCTTTAATAGATTGTTCTAAACTCTCGCTTACTTCCAAAGGAATGACAACCGTAAGTTCATCTGTTTCCATCTCATTTAAAGTGACTTGTATTTGATAGTCGGGTAAATTTTCTAAAGTTGCTAGAACATTGATAATTTGCTGCGGATAAACACTTGTACCCTTATAATTAATGAGTTGTTGTTTTCTGCCTAAGACTGAAGATATAAGCGGTGCGGCTTGTTTGCAACTACAGGTTTGTCCTAATTTCTTTACCAAATCTCCTGTGGCATATCTTAGTAAAGGCATTGTTTTTACGCCCAATGTAGTAACCACCAACTCTCCTACTTCTCCAATTTCAACTTCTTTTCCCTCTTCATTTAAGATTTCAGTATAGATTAGATCTTCGGGAATGTGCAAACCTTGATGTTGGGGACACTCGGTAAAAGCGGTACACATTTATGTACTTGCATACGTAGAAAATAGCTCTATATCCCAAAGCGAATTTATTTTTTTTCCTAAGCTGTTCAATTCATGATTTTCATCTCTCAAGGCTTCTCCAATACATATCACACCTTTAATAGAGGAGTTTTTAAAGTCTATCTGATTCTCTTGTGCGTATAGAACTAATTTAACAAGAAAGGAAGGCACAGCTACTAAATACGTAGGACGTGGCAAGTGCCCCGTGATGATTTTGATCATGTGTTAGCAGAAGAATGCATTAAAAAAGGAGTTGAAATAGAGTTTGAAACTACAGTTATAGACGCTTCCTTTACGGAAGAAAAGGCAACATTAACTATAGAGAATGAAAAAAATGGTATATCTCAATTAGATGCTAATTATATAATTGATTCTAGCGGATTTGGAAGAGTTTTAGCTCAACTTTTAAACCTTGAAGCTCCTCCACAAGTTGCACAACACTCATCTATCTTTACACAAATAAAAGACATTAGACGACCGAGCGGAAAGGAAGGTTCACTTATTACTTTCGATATTATAGAAGAAGAAGTTTGGTTTTGGTACATTCCGCTATCTAACGGAAATACAAGCATTGGTTTTGTGGCGCCTAACGATTGGTTTCTTCAATTTAAAGGGAATACTAATGAAAAGCTTCGTCAAATGCTTCCGTTAACGGAAAAATATTATCCTCAATTTAAAGAGTTACCCTTTTTATTTGAGCCTATACAAGTAAATAATATTGCTAAAAATGTAACTAAGCTTTACGGAAATCGCTTTGTCCTTACAGGCAATAGTGCAGAATTTTTAGATCCTGTTTTTTCTTCTGGTGTTTCTTTTGCTACAGAATCGGGCCTCTTAGCTGCCAAATTAATTGTGAAAGAGCTCAGAAGCATTACTGTTATTTGGGAGAAAGAATATGTAGATTACATAAAAAGCGGAGTAAATGTTTTTTTCTACGTATGTAAAAGAGTTTTATAATGGAAATCTTAAAAAAATAATAATGCACCAACAACCTAATGAAGAAATAAAACAACAAGTATGTGCTGTCATAGCCGGTTATGTATGGAATGAGGAAAATCCTTTTGTTAAAAAACATAATAAGTAGGTGAAAAACGTAGCTCGTTTAATAGATTTAGAAAATAATTTTAAAAAAAATAATCTATAAAATTCTCATAGCTAGAACACTATAGAATACTTAAAAAAAAAGCCAAAAAAAACTATCCAAAAACTTGCCGAGAAGATAAAGACGTCTTATATTTGCAACCGCAATAACAAAGCGAAAGTTCATAATTTTAACGGAGAGGTGCCAGAGTGGTAATGGAGCAGATTGCTAATCTGTCGACGGGTAACTGTCGCCAGGGTTCGAGTCCCTGTCTCTCCGCTAAACATCTTTAAGTTATACACCTCGGGGTGTAGCGTAGCCCGGTCATCGCGCCTGCTTTGGGAGCAGGAGGTCGCAGGTTCGAATCCTGCCACCCCGACTATTAAAATCTAGGTTTTAATACAAATCAAGAGTAATTATATGAATATCATATAGTTACTCTTTTTTTTTGCTATAAACTCAAGCAAATGATCTCATTCAAAACCTGAGTAAATCGTGAGTTTTTTGGCCTTAGCCTGAGTTAATCGTGAGTTCATTTTTTGTATCTTTACGATCTTAAATTACTTATTTAGAGCATTTTGTAATAGTTTGACTTTCGTACAGCAACTATTGTTTCATTAAAGAAAGACCAAATGCGTACAAATCAAACCTATTCCGTATCATTTTTTATCCGTAAAAAGAAAAAACAACCCCAATTAGCCGCTCTGTATGTCAGAATTACCGTCAATGGCAGATCAATGGAACTTAGCTTAAAAAGAACGATCCCTTCAGAAAAGTGGGATTCCGTAAAAAACCGGTATAAAGGAAATTCTGAGGAGGCAAAAATTATTAATGCTAAGATTCAGGGAAACCATTCCAAATTGCTTTCCATTTATGACGAATTAATCAAAGAGGATAAAATTATTACTGCCCAACTTGTCAAAGCCCGGTATTTGGGCACGGACCAAAAACACAAATCCTTAACCGATCT